>JANMWV010000376.1:0-6509 GCA_031394165.1 Actinomycetes bacterium | reverse complement strand
CCCGGCGCGGGGCCGACGACGAACTTTCGCCAGGCGCTCGCGCAGCTCGTCCGCGGAGCGCAGATGAACGCGCATCTCGGCGGCGTACCGTCGGGGCCGCGGCTGATCAGCACGGCGCTCGCGACCGGCACGCCGACGGGTGCGCGCACGATCGTCGTCGAGATGCCGCCGGCAGGCCCGCCGGGTCCGAACGACCGGCGGTATCCCGTGGTCGTCCTCGGGGGCGGCTTCCACGGCCTACTCGACTCGCCGACGACGAAGATCCCCGGTCTCGTATCGATCGTCGACATCGCGCCGACCGCACTCGGACGAAAGCGCGGGTCGCTCTCCTCGACCGAGAACGACCACCCGCTCGCGAGCCTCTCGAGCCTCGATCGCCAGATCCACGCGAACAACCGCCTGAAGCTGCCGGCGCTGATCGTCGTCGCGTGCGCGATCCTCCTGCTCGCCGCCGTTCGCCCGCGTGCAGCGACGACGAGCGTGCTCGCCGCGCTGCTCGCGAGCATCGCGCTCGGTGCGGCGCAGGTGACGAGCGAGCCGCTGATCGTCGCGCTGCTGCTCGCCGGCACGCTCGGCGGCGGCGTGTGGCTCGCACGCGTGTGCCGCACCGACGGGCGCCTGCTCGCGCTCATCGTCGCCGTACTCGTCCTGCACGTCGCGCTGTTCGCCAAGCGTCCTGAGTGGGTTGCCATCACACCGCTCGGCCCGACGCAGAACTCGCGCTTCTGGGGCATCGGCAACCAGCTCGAGACGCTGCTGCTCGCGCCGCTCCTCGTGGGCGCGGCGCTTGCCGGCAGACGGTACGGGCGCATCGGCTTCGCGGCGTTCGCGGCTGCGGCGCTCGTGCTCGTGACCGACAACCGACTCGGCTCCGACGGCGGCGGTGCGATCGTGCTCGGTGTCGCGTTCGCGTTCCTCGGTGCGCGCGTGCTGCGGCTCGGAGCCCGCGGCTTCGTGACGTTGCTGCTGCTGGGCGCCACCGCGGTGCTCGGTCTCGTGTCGCTGAACCTCCGTGCGCCCGGGCCGAACCATCTGCGCAGCGCGTTCGGCCAAGGGCTCAACGGTCTCCTCGCGGTCGCGGAGAATCGTGTGCCGCTCGCGTATGCCCCCGCGCTGCACAACTGGCCGCTCGTCTTGCCGCTCGCCCTCTGGTTCGCCGCGGCGTTGGTGCTCGCGATCCGCGTCGCGCACCGGCGTGCGACACGCGATCTCGTACTCGCAGTCGGTCTCGCAATCGGCACCTCGCTGCTCGTCAACGACTCGGCGACCTACGAGCTCGTCGGCGGCGTCGCGGCGCTGGCGGCTCTCGTGCGCTTCACGCCGGCCGTCGCGCCGCTGACCGTGCCCGTGCTCTCGCGCCTGCCGCTGCCGGCGCAACCGGTTCCGAACGAGGCGACGCGCGACTGATGCAGCGCTACCTCTGTCGAATCTTCGGTCACAAGCTGCCTCGGCGGCGGCGGCCCTTCTTCTTGACCGAGCGCTTCCAGCGGTGCGAGCGCTGCGGCGCGCGCGTCACGCTGCGCGGACGCTGATCGCGTCCGTTCCGTGGCCTGAACCAAACGCGCTGGTTTACGGGACCTTCGGCTACGGTCCTGCGATGCGCCGGGCAGCCGTTGCCACGCTCGCCTTCGCCGTACTCGCGCTTCTGCCGGTCGCGCATGCGGTGGCGTCGCCGAGCCCTGCCTACGGCATCCAGGACGACGCCTGGCTCATGTACGGGCCGGGCACGCTCCCTCAGCGGGTCGTGACGCTCGACGCCCTCGGGACACGGCTCGTCCGCTTCACGTTGCGCTGGGACAAGATCGCGCCCGCCCGGCCCGCGACGCCCCGCGACCCGGCCGACGCGGCCTACGACTGGGGCCAGTATGAGACCGTGTTGAGCGCGCTGCACGCGGACGGCATCGCCGTCGTCGTCACGCTGTACGGCGCGCCTGCCTGGGCGAACGGCGGGCACCAGGCCAACTGGTTGCCGAAGGACGGCTACGCCGACTTCGCCTACGCGGCGTCGAAGCGTTTTCCCTGGATCCACCAATGGACGATCTGGAACGAGCCGAACGGCAGGACGTTCGCCGTGCCCGCGTCGCCGCAGGCGTACGTCCGTCAGCTGCTCAACCCGGCGTACGCGTCGTTGCACCAGGCGAGCCCCGCCAACGTCGTCGCGGGCGGGGTGACTTCACCGCGCAAGACGCAGTCGGGAGTCTCGCCACTCGCGTTCATGCGCGGGATGAAGGCGGCGGGCGCGCGGCTCGACGCGTACGCGCACAATCCGTACGCGGTCTCGTCGCAAGAGACACCGTTCCACGCGCCGTGCGCTCACTGCGACGTGATGTCGATGGCGAGCCTGCCGGCGATTCGCGCAGACGTGACGCGGTACTTCGGCGCTGCGACGCCGCTCTGGCTGACCGAGTACGGGTACCAGACGAATCCGCCCGATCGGCTGCTCGGCGTCTCGTACGCGCTGCAGGCGCGGTACGTCGGCCAGGCGGCGTTGCGCGTCTGGGAGCAGCCCGGCGTGACGATGCTGATCCACTTCCTCGTTCGCGACGAGCCCAGCGTCGGCGGCTGGCAGAGCGGGCTCTTCACTGCGGGCGGCTTGGCAAAGCCTGCGTACCACGCGTTCGCCCTGCCGCTGGCGCAGGTGTCGCGCAGCGGGACACGGACGGTGCTGTGGGGCCAGGTGCGTCCCGGCTCCGGCGCGCGGCTGTACGTGCTCCAGTCGTACACGGGCGGCCACTGGCTTCCGCTCGGCGGCACGGCGCGCACCTCTGCGAGCGGCACCTTCACGCGCACTGTGACGCTGCCGCGCGGTGCGCTCGTGCGCATCTGGTCGGCGGCTGCCGGGTATGCAAGCCCCGCGCTCGCGCTCTCGTAGAGACTAGAGCCGTGATGTGGATTCGACGTGCGTGCGGGGATGGGCCAGACCAAGCGGTTCGTCCTGATCTGGCGCGGCGCATAGCGGTTCCTACGTGCAAGCCGGATCAGGGCGAAACGCGCAGCGTATGGCCCACCATCCGTGCGTGCGGCCAATTCACATCAGGCCTCTAGCCCGTGGATCTCGCGCTTCTCACCGTGCACCTGCTCGCGGCGATCGTCTGGGCCGGCGGAACCGTTGCGCTCGTCTTCGTCGCGATTCCGCCCGTCCAGCGGCTGCAGGGGCCCGAGCGCGGCGCGCTGTTGCGCGAGCTCGGCCGCCGCTGGCGTCCGATCGGCTGGAGCGCGCTCGGCGTCGCCGTCGTCAGCGGTGCGGTCATCGCACAGCGGGCGCATGCGTTCGACGGTGCGCCGCACGACTTCGACTGGGTGCTCGCCGCAAAGGGGGTGCTCGTCGGGCTGCTAGTCGCGGGCGCCTACCTGCACGACTTCGTGCTCGGCCCGGGTCTCGCCCGTCAGCTGCGCAACGGGCAACCGCAGTCGCTGCGCCCGCTCCTCGTCGGCATCGGTCGCGCGAACCTGTTGCTGACGATCGCGATCCCGATTCTCGGCGCCGTGCTCGGCGACCTGGTCGACTAGAGGAGTCGTTTACCGCTCGGTGCAGCGAGCAGAACGACGGTTCGTGTTGACGCCTCCGCTCAACCGGCTCGATGCCGTGCTCGGCGATGCGATTGAGCGCGGCGTCTGCGCGCACCATCGGCGGCGGCTCCGTCGCCACGGCCATGACGGCGTACTCGATGCTCCCGGCGGCGGCTGGGCCTCGACGGGCTCCTTCGAGCCGGTGGACGGGACCCGCGTCGAGCTGCTCGTCGACGGTGCGACTGCGTTGCCGCGCATGGCCGAGGCGATCGCGTCGGCTTCGTCGCACGTCCACGTTGCCGGCTGGTTCTTCTCGCCCGACTTTCGGATGGGGCACGAAGGCCCGCGGCTGCGCGAGCTGCTCGCCGATGCGGCGGAACGCGTCGACGTCCGCGTGCTCGCCTGGGCGGGTGCACCACTGCCGCTCTTCCGCCCCGACCGCCGTGAGGTGAGACGAATGCGCGACGGGCTCGTCTC
The DNA here is from genome assembly GCA_031394165.1 of Actinomycetes bacterium. Taxonomy (GTDB): domain Bacteria; phylum Actinomycetota; class Thermoleophilia; order Gaiellales; family Gaiellaceae; genus Palsa-739. The sequence continues at coordinate 2,522 of JANMWV010000376.1, read as the reverse complement.
CGGCACGCGCATCTCGATGGCGCTCGACGCGAAGGAGCGGCCGATGCACTGTCACCACGAAAAGCTCGTGATCGTCGACGACGAGGTCGCATTCGTCGGCGGCATCGACCTGACCTCATTCTCGGGACAGCGGCTCGACCACAGCGCTCATCCGCCGCGCGACACGCCCGGCTGGCACGACGCGTGCCTCCGCCTCGAGGGTCCGCTCGTCGCAGACGTCGCTGCGCACTTTCTGCTCCGCTGGCGCGAGTTCGCCGACGACGCGCCGGCCGATCCGCGCCGTTCCGAGCCGTGTAGCGATGGCGTGCGGGCGCAGCTCGTGCGCACGGTGCCCGAGCACGTGTACCGCGGTTTGCCGCGCGGCGAGTTCACGATCGTCGAGAGCTACGTGCGCGCGCTGCGCTCCGCGGAGCGGCTCGTCTATCTCGAGAACCAGTTCCTCTGGTCGCCCGAGCTCGTGTCGATCATCGCCGGCAAGCTGCGCGAGCCTCCCTGCGACGACTTCCGCGTCGTCGTCCTGCTCCCCGTGCATCCGAGCAGCGGCACCGACGACACACGCGGCCAGCTCGGTGTGCTCGCCGACGCTGCGGAGCAGGGCGGCGACGAGCGGCGCTTCCTTGCGTGCACGCTCTACCAGCCGGGACCGGACGGCAAGCCCGTGTATGTGCACGCGAAGGTCGGCATCGTCGACGACCGCTGGCTCACGACGGGATCGGCGAACCTCAACGAGCATTCGCTGTTCAACGACACCGAGGTGAACGTCGTGCTCCGCGACGAGGAGCTTGCGCGCGATGCGCGGCTGCGTCTGTGGTCGGAGCACCTGGAGCTGCCGGCCGGCGAGATCGGAGGCGATCCGGTCCGCGTGATCGACGACCTCTGGCGTCCGATCGCGAAGCGGAACGCCGAGCACCGCCGAGTGCACGGCTGGACGTCGCACCGGCTCGTATTCCTCCCGGACGTGTCGCGCCGCGGCGAGGCGCTCTGGGGCCCGCTGAACGGGCTGCTCGTCGACGGCTAGCCGTCGGTCAGATCTGCCAGAGACCGTCGGCGATCACGGGCACACGCTTGCCTTTGGCCGTGACGCCCGTCGCCTCGAAGTCGGGGCTGCCGATCATCACGTCGAGGTGCACGGTCGCGCGGTTGAGTCCCGCCGCGCGCTTACCGGTGCGCGTGCCGCCGAAGCCGGCGCCGAAGGCGATGTGCGCCGCCGCGTTCTCGTCGAGCAGCGTGTTGAAGTACGTGCGTCCGCTCTGGCCGATCCGCGACGTCGAGTCGACGAGCGCGACCTCGCCGAGCCTGCGCCCGTTGCCCTTCGGATCGCCGTCGAGAAAGGCGGCGACGAAGTCGTGGTCTTTCGTCCTCTTCGCGCCGAGGCGGACGAGCTTGCCGCCGCGGAACTCGCCGCGCAGCCCTTCGATCAGGCGGCCCTGGAACGAGAGTGGGAACGTGCAGGCGAACGTGCCCTCCGTACCGGCCGCGTGCGGGCTCGTGAACGTCTCCTCGGTCGGCATGTTCGGCGCGATCTTCACGCCCGACGGCGTCTCCTCCTGGCCGCCGAGCCAGCGCGTCTCGGGCGCGAGGCGCACGTACAGCTCGGTGCCGGGACCCCGCAGCTCGAGCGCAGTCAGCCCGAGGCGCGTCAGCTTGGCCGACCGGCGCGCGATTGCGCGCACGTGCGCGAGCCAGCCCGTCGAGCCCCTGCCGTCCGCGTCCGTGAGCCGGCAGAACCAGAGGAAGTCGCGTGCGAGCTTCCGCTTGCCCTCGAGCGCCGACAGGTCGGGGTACACCTGCCCGGCCCAGTAGTCGGTGGGCCACGCGGCGCCGGTCCAGCGCGCCTTCAAGTCGAGGTTCGCGCGGCGGTAGAACGCGATCTGCTTCGCCGAGCGCGAGAGGTCGGCGCCGAGCCGCTTGGGCGGGATCCCATCGAGATAGCCGGGCTCGCTCTCGCCGGTGATCGCGGCCCGGGCTCCCGTCGGCTTGACGATCTCGCGGAACCTGCGAAGCGCCCACGGGGTGACGACGCCGAGCGACTCGTCGCCCGCGTGCAGCAACCGCGCGCGGATGACGAGCGGGTCGGTGTACCAGATGTCGGAGATGAGCGCGCCGGCGCGATACCCGGCGTCCGCGACCGCGACGACGAGCTCGCGGTGGGCCGGCTCACCGGTGACGACGAGCGTGTCACCCTTACCGACGCCGAGCGACGCCTTGACGATCGCGTCGGCATAGCGCCGGAGCTCGGCCGGCGGGAGGATCGGCGCGGCTTCCACGCCGGGGAAGGTACCGCTCGGCGTCAGCTCGTCGTGGCGCTGGGCGAGCGGCGCCGACCCGCAGAGGAACAGCGTCGTCGCCATCAGCTCGAATCCTCCTTCCGGGTGGGCTGCCTGCCTCGATCGAGCGGACCGGCGTCTACACGCTCGCGGCGTGCGCCGCGTCGAGCGAGTCGTGCACGGCGAAGTGGCGGTCGAGACCGGAGATCTCGAGCGCCCGCCGGGTCTCGAGGCCGGGCGCGGCGAGCAGGAAGC
>JANMWV010000109.1:0-1547 GCA_031394165.1 Actinomycetes bacterium | reverse complement strand
CATCTTCCCGCCGGAGCCGTCGATGCGGCTGGTGACCGACATGGTCGAGTTCACCTCGCGGGAGATGCCGCTGTGGCATCCGATCTCGGTGTCGGGCTACCACATCCGGGAGGCGGGATCGACGGCGGCGCAGGAGCTTGCTTTCACGCTTGCGGACGGATTCACGTATGTCGAGTGGGCGATCGAGCGCGGCCTCGACGTCGACGACTTCGCGCCGCGGCTGTCGTTCTTCTTCAACGCGCATCTCGACTTCTTCGAGGAGATCGCGAAGTACCGCGCCGCACGGCGGATCTGGGCGACGCTGATGCGCGAGAAATACGGCGCGAAGGACCCCCGCTCGTGGCTGATGCGCTTCCACACGCAGACCGCAGGCGTGTCTCTGACGGCGCAGCAACCCGAGGTGAACCTCGTGCGTACCGCGATCGAAGCGCTCGCCGCAGTGCTGGGCGGCACGCAATCGCTGCACACGAACAGCTTCGACGAGGCGCTCGCGCTGCCGACCGAGCATGCGGCGCGGCTCGCGCTGCGCACCCAGCAGGTGATCGCGCACGAGACCGGTGTGGTGAACACGATCGACCCGCTCGGCGGTTCCTACTACGTGGAGCACTTGACGAACGAGCTCGAGCGGCAGGCCTACGACTACTTCGAGCGGATCGCCAAGCTCGGCGGGGTCGTCGCGGCGATCAAGGACAACTTCTTCCAGTCCGAGATCGCGGAAGCGGCGTTCCGCTACCAGGCCGAGGTCGAGGCGAAGCAGCGGATCGTCGTCGGCGTCAACCGCTATCAGCTCGATGAGCCTGCGCCCGAGCTCCACCGCGTCGATCCGGCACTCGAGGCCGAGCAGATCGAGCGTGTGCGGGCTGTGCGCGTCCGCCGCGACACCGCCGCGGTCGAAGCCGCGCTCGCACGTTTGAAGGGCGACGCAGCACACGACGGCCGCAACCTGATGGCGCCGATCGTCGACGCCTCGCGTGCGCACGTGACGATGGGCGAGATGTGCGATGCGCTCCGCGACGTCTGGGGCGTCTGGCGCGAGACCCCCGTCTTCTAGCGTGAAGGGCGTCGCCGAGCGGTGGAGGCCCTGGCTCGCCGCGGCCGTGCTCGTCGCCGGCGTGACGGCCTTCGCGGTGGTGAAGTTCACCGGCCCGAACGCTTCGCCCCCGCACCGCGCGTCAAAGCTGAGTGCGGAAGAGGCTCGCGTCGTGTACGCGTTCCTCGACACCGCAGTCGCGCGCGAGCATCTCGATCGCGCATGGCGCATCGTTACGCCGGAGCTGAAGCAGGGCATGTCGCTCGCCGAATGGGAGACGGGAACGATCCCGGTCGTCCCGTATCCCGTCCGGGAAGCGAACGTCGGGATGACCACCGTCGAGTCGTTCACCGACACCGCCCACCTCGACGTGAAGTTCTCTCCCTTCCCCGGCTCGGTCGCCCGTCCGGCGACGTTCGCGCTCGACCTTCGCAAGGTGAACGGCAAGTGGCTCGTCGCCTCCTGGGCGCCGACCTCGGTCGTGACGGCGCACAAAGGCAAATAGACTCACGGCATG
>JANMWV010000316.1:0-2848 GCA_031394165.1 Actinomycetes bacterium | reverse complement strand
CCGACTCGGCGCTCGACGGCGAGATCGTGATCTCCCGCGACGGCAAGCTCGACTTCGACGCGATGCAGATGCGCCTGCATCCGGCGGAGAGCCGGGTGCGCAAGCTGTCGGCCGAGATCCCCGCGACCTTCGTCGCGTTCGACCTGCTGCTCTGGGACGGAAAGCCCGTGCACGAGCGGCCGATCGAGGAGCGCCGCGCCGAGCTCGAGCGCCGCGCGGCCGGCGTGCCGCTCTCGCCGGTGTCCGACGACGTCGAGCAGGGCCGCGCGTGGCTGCAGACGTTGCAGGCGGCGGGCTTCGACGGCGTCATCGCGAAGAAGCTCGGGCTCCCCTACCTGCCGGGATCGCGGGACGGCGTCGTCAAGGTCAAGCCCCACAAGACGGCGGACTGCGTCGTCGTCGGCGTGCGCTGGAAGAAGGGCGGCCGCTCGACGATCGCAACGCTCCTGCTCGGCCTCCACCGCGAGGACGGCGGCGTCGACTACGTCGGCTCATGCGCCGTCGGCGCGAAGGCTCAGGCCGAGATCGCGGCGAAGGTGCTGCCGCTGCTCGACGAGCAGAACGACCAGCGCTTCTCGGAGCCGAACCGCTGGGGCTCGGGCGAGCTCGAGGAGACGCCGGTGCGGCGGGAGCTCGTGGTCGAAGTGCGCTTCGACAAGCTCGAGAAGCGCCGCTTCCGTCACGGCACGAAGCTGATCCGCTTTCGCGACGACAAGGATCCCGCACAGTGCACCTGGCGCGAGGTTCGTCCGCCGCGGCGGCCCGATGACCTCTCAGTCGAACAGCTGCTCGCGTAGCCCTACCCGTCCCCGGCAGCCACGTCCCGTGCCAGGCACGAGACGTGAGGTTGCGAGACACCTCCGATACGGCAAATCCGCTCCCCGAACCGGAAAAGGGACGTCCCGGCCGGGTGGACATGGCGAACACCGACACGCCTGGTGCCAGGCACGAGACGTGTCCGCTAGAGCCGCGTCGCTTCAGGCGGGTTAGTCCTTCGTCTTCTTCGCGCGCGACGGCTGCACGCGCTTCGGCTCGCCCGGCATCTTCGGGAAGTTCGGTGGATACGGTGCTTCGCCGACGCCTTGCGATTCCTCGCGCTCGACCCACTCGAGCAGCACGCGCAGGTCGCACACGGCGTCGTCGATGCCTGCGTGCAGGTCGCCGAGCTCCGCGAAGCGCGGCGGCAGCGTCGCGATCGTGAAGTCCTCCGTCGCGACGCCGGGCAGCTCGTCCCACGACACCGGCGCCGACACGGTCGCGTCGGGCCGCCCGCGCACCGAGTACGCGGAGAGAATCGTCCGGTCGCGCGCGTTCTGGTTGTAGTCGACGAACACCTTCTCGCCGCGCTCTTCCTTCCACCACGCCGTCGTGACGAGCTCGGGCGCGCGGCGCTCGATCTCGCGCGCGAACGCGAGCGCACAGCGGCGGACGACCTTGAAGTCCCAGTTCGGCTCGATCCGGCAGTAGACGTGGACGCCGCGGTTGCCGCTCGTCTTCGGCCAGCCGACGTAGCCGATCTCGTCGAGCACCTCGTGCACGACCGCGGCGACGCTCTTCGCCTCGTCGAACCCCGTGCCCGGCTGCGGGTCGATGTCGATGCGCAGCTCGTCGGGACACTCGGGATCGCGCCGCCGGGATGGCCAGGCCCCGAACTCGAGCGTCGCGAGATTCGCGGCCCACACGACGTGCGCGAGCTCCGTCACGCAGAGCTCGTCCGCGTGACGCCCCGAGGGGAAGGTGACGCGGGCGGTCTCGATCCAGTCGGGCCGCTTCTCGGGCACGCGCTTCTGCCAGATCACCTCGCCGCCCGCGCCCTCGGGCTGCCGCTTCAGCTGGCACGGCCGCTCGTGGAGCGCCCGCACGATCCCGTCGCCCACGGCGATGAAGTACTGCACGAGGTCGAGCTTCGTCTCGCCGCGAGCCGGAAAGTAGACCTTCTCCGGGTTCGTGACCTTGACGGTGCGCTCACCGACCTGGATCTCGACGAACGGCGACGCCACGGCGGGAGTATCGTTCAACCGTGCTCGACGACCAGCGCGTAAACGAGAGCCCGATCAGGCTCACGCTCGAGCCGCTCGACGACTACGTCGTGATCGAGCCGACCGACGAGGAGGCCGAGACCCGTGCCGGCCTGATCCTCCCCGCGAGCGCGGAGGCGGACTGCAGCTTCGGGATCGTGATCGCCGTCGGCTCCGAGGCCGAGGCCCTCAGCCCCGGCGACAAGGTGCTCTTCCCGGCCGACGCCGGCTACGACGTCCGCCTCGGCGGCACCGCCGCGAAGGTGATCCGCCGCCGCGAGCTGATCGCCCGCATCCACGACTGACGCATCGCTTCGCTCGCCGAGAAAGGGAAAGCCCGCCGTGGGGGGCCGCAGCGGGCTTGTGGTGATGGGGCGTCGGGGAGGGGGGAAGTCCGACACCTGAATCTTCGGCGTCCCCTGCCGGCTTGCCCTCCCGAAAAAGGGTGATTTCCGATCCGGAGGCGAAAGACGGCTGCGCTATCGTTGACGCCGCTGGAGAAGTGGCCGAGTGGCTGAAGGCGGCGCCCTGCTAAGGCGTTATGGGGATGAATGTCTCCATCGAGGGTTCGAATCCCTCCTTCTCCGTCAGCGCTTCGCTTCGCTCGCTTCACGGGGGAAACCATGTTTCCCCCGTGGGCCCCCTTCTTCGGCGGGCTCGCGGCAGACGTCTCACTGCTGCGCGGAGCATGCTCCGCTCCGCGACGTTTCTTCGCGCGGCTCCCGGTACGATGCTCCGGCTGCGGAGGGGTGGCAGAGCGGTCGAATGCGGCGGTCTCGAAAACCGTTCGGCGCGCAAGCGTCGCGGGGGTTCAAATCCCTCCCCCTCCG
>JANMWV010000313.1:0-3191 GCA_031394165.1 Actinomycetes bacterium | reverse complement strand
GGCCCGCGTCGTGTCGTTGATGTACAGCAGCGACTCGTCCGGCGAGAAGCAGAGCCCGTTCGGCTGGACGAAGTTGTCGACGAGCAGCTCGAGGTCGCCGCCGCCTGCCGGAAGCCGGTAGACGCCCTGGAAGTCGAGGTCCTGCTCGCGCTCGAGCCCGAAGCCTGGCATGCGCCCGTACGTCGGGTCGGTGAAGAGGATCGAGCCGTCGCTCGCGACGATCACGTCGTTGGGGCTGTTGAGCTCCTTGCCCTGCCAGTGCGTGGCGAGCGTCTCGCGCGTGCCGCCGGGCTGCTCGCGGACGACGGAGCTCGTGACGTGCTCGCAGACGATGAGGTTGCCGTCGTTGTCGAGCGTCATGCCGTTGCACTTGTTGCTCGGGTCTCGAAGTACGATGACGCCCTCGGAGGGGTGCCAGCGGCGGCGCTTGTCGCCCGGCATGTCGCTGAAGTGGAGCGACCCGTCCGGCATCCAGATCGGGCCCTCGGTGAACGTGAAGCCCGTCGCGACCTGCTCGATCTCGGCGTTCTCGTCGACCAGCTCGCGCAGCTTCTCGGAATGCAGTGCGACCGTCATTCGCCTCTCCTTTTCTCCGACCCGGGACGCCCTCGAAGCTAACAGGCGGACACCGGCAGGGCTAGAGCGGCTCGACGTCGACCTCGAGGAACTCGGCCACTTCGGGCAGCCAGCGCTCCTGCACGAACCGCACGTGATCGGGATGCTCGTTGTAGGCCTGATACGCGTCCGGCCCGGCGAACTCCATCGAGATGCCGTGGCGGTAGTCGTTCTTCAGGCTCGTCTCGCGCAGGAGCTCGAACGCCTCGACGCCCGGAATCTCCGCGAGGCGAGCGGCCGCCGCGAGGAAGTCAGCTTCCTCAGCCGAGCCCTCCGGGTGTGCGAGCGTGAAGACGACCGTGTGCCGAATGCGCTCCGCCCTGAGCTCGCTCATGCTGCTCCTACTCCTCGACGTGAATGCGGCCGGGCGCCGTCTTCAGCGGCGTCCCACCCCGGCCGGCGCGCACCGCCAACGCCTCGCTCAGCATCGAGATCGCCTGCTCGGCCGGCGTCTCTGCGCCGATGTCGAGACCTGCCGGCCCATAGACCTGCGCGAGCTCGGCCTCCGTCACGCCCTCCTCGAGCAGCCGCTCGCGCCGCTTCGCCTGCGTCCTCCGCGAGCCGATCGCACCGACGTAGAACGCTTCGGTGCGCAGCGCAGCCTTCAGCGCGGGCACGTCGAACTTCTCGTCGTGCGTCAGCGTGAGCACCGCCGTGTTGTGATCGGGTGCGATCCGCTCCAGTGCGACGTCGGGCCACTCGACGATCAGCTCGTCGGCGCTCGGGATTCGCTCCCGCGTCGCGAACAGCGCGCGCGGGTCGATGCAGATCGTGTGCCAGCCGAGGTGCCCGGCCGCCGAGCACAACGCCTCGGTCGTGTCGACCGCGCCGACGACGACGAGCCGCGGCGGCGGCCCGTACACCTCGGCGAACACCGTCAGGCCCTCGACCTCGTGCATCCCGTTGCGCCGAACCTCGGGCGCGAGCGCCGCCAGCGCGGCCGGCGCGTCACCGATCGTCTCCCCGTCGCGGTCGAGCAGCACGAGCAGCCGCGCGCCAGGCAACGGCCCTTCGATCACGGTGAAGAGGACGGCGCGCTCGTCGGTGTGCGCCAGCTCGAGCAGCCGGTCGCCGACGCTCAATCGAAACGCTCGACGAACACGTCGATCTCGCCCCCGCAGGGAAGGCCCACGCCGAACGCCTCGTCGTCCGAGATGCCGTAGCTCAGCAGCTTCGGTGCGCCGGTCTCGAGCACCTCTTTCGCCTGCTCGGCGATGTCGCTCTCGACGCAGCCGCCCGAGACGGAGCCGCAGAACTCGCCGCTCTCGGACACGGCGAACTTCGAGCCGATCGGCCGCGGCGCCGACAGGCGCGTTGCGACCACGGTCGCGACGGCGACCCGTTCACCGCGCTGCCGCCAGCGCTCGACCTCGTCGACGATCTCCTTCACGCCGCATGCCTCCGCTCGATGCCGCCCAGAACTGTACCCAGGGCCTCGAGGCTCGCGACGTCGTGTCCCGAGAGGAAGCGGTCGATGTGCGGCAGCGCGGCCCGCATGCCTCCCGCGTGCGGCATGTACTCGGGATGCCCCTTCAACGGGTTGACCCACACCACGGCGAACGCCTGCCGTGCGAGCCGTTCCATCTCGCGGCCGATGAGCGCCGTGTCGCCGCGCTCGCAGCCGTCGGAGAGGATCACGACGACGGCGCCGCGCGTCAGAGCGCGCCGGCCCCACTCGTCGTTGTACGCCTTCAGCGACTCGCCGATTCGCGTGCCCCCCGACCAGTCTTTGACCCGCGCGGCGGCGGCGGCGAACGCGGTCTCCGCGTCCCGGGAGCCGAGCTCCGGCGTCAACCGCGTCAGCCGCGTGCCGAACGCGAACGCCTCGACGCGCCGTCCCGCCCCGCGCGCGGCGTGCACGTACAGCAGCATCGCCCGAGCGTACGAGTCCATCGAGCCCGAGACGTCGAGGATCAGCACGAGCTTGCGCGGCGCGTCCGAGCGGCTCCGGAATGCGCGAGTCACCGGATCGCCGCCCGTCGCGAGCGACGCGCGTACGAGCCCCCGCACGTCGAGTGCGTGGCCCTTCGCGTCCGGCCGCAGCCGGCGGGTGCGTCGCCTCGGGCGTGCCAGGGCGATCGTCTGGATCAGCTTTTTCGCGCGCTCGAGCTCGTCGTGCGTCATCGCGCCGAAGTCCTTCGTCCGCAGCAGCTCGTCCGCGTTCCAGCCGCCGACCTCGGTGTCGCCGCCGTCGATCTCCGGTCCGGGTCCCGGCTCGCCGCCCTTGCGCCGTTCCGCCTGCGGGGGCGCTGCGGCCGCGCGCTTCGGCGACGGCGCCACCGCCGCACGCAGGAACCACGTGTCGAACGCGACGTCGAACGTCTCGAGATCCTCCTGCCGCGAGACGAGCGTCTGCCGCAACGTCCAGTAGACGTCGTCCTGCCGCGCGAGCTCGACCGCGTCGAGCCCAAGGATCGCATCCTTCACGCGACCCGGGCCGACCTCGATCCCGGCCTCGCGCAGCACGCGGCCGAACGTGACGATGTGCTTGACGACCGCGTTAGCGAGCACGAGCCGGCCTTTATCTGCCGCGGGCGCTGGCGACGAGACCGGCCAGAGCCTCGTCGCGGACGGAG
>JANMWV010000296.1:0-2966 GCA_031394165.1 Actinomycetes bacterium | reverse complement strand
CCTATCTGTCGTGGCCGAACAGGTGAAGCGGGTTACTTGATCTCGACCGCTGCGCCGGCTTCCTCGAGCTGCGCCTTGATCGAATCGGCCTCTTCCTGGTTGATGCCCTCCTTGACCGGCTGGGGCGCCGAGTCGACGAGGTCCTTCGCTTCCTTCAGGCCGAGCCCGGTGAGCGCGCGGACGACCTTGATCACCTGGATCTTCTGCTGGCCGGCTCCGGTGAGGACGACGTCGAAGGCCGTCTTCTCCTCGGCTGCCTCGGCAGGTCCGCCGCCGCCCGCGGCCGCGACTGCGACCGGCGCTGCGGCGGTGATGCCCCACTCGTCCTCGATTTTCTTCTTCAGCTCGACCAGCTCGAGAACGGACATGCTCCCGAGCGAGTTGAAGATTTCCTCTACTGCTGCCATTTAGCTCTCCTCCGTCTCAATACTGTCGGTTTCGGTGGCGGACGCTGTCGCGTCCACCTGTGTGTCTACATCGCTGTCGGCCGGCGGCTCCTCGGTCTCCGGCGTAGGTGCCTCCGGTGCCACTGACTCCGGCTGGGCGGCGCTTGCGCCGCCGAGCTGCTCGATGCGTGCGTCGATCAGGCCGATCAGGTTCTGCACGGGTGCGGTGACGAGGCCGAGCAGCGCCGTGACCGGGGCGATGATCGCCGCGAGCACCTGGCCCTGCAGCACCGGGAGCGGCGGCAGCATCGCGAGGCTCTGCACCTCGTCCGCCGTCATCGGGCGGCCCTGGAGCACGCCGCCCTTGATCGCGAGGATCTTGGACTCGCGCGCCATGTCCGCGAGCGCCTTCGCGGCGGCAACCATGTCGCCGTCGGCGTCGAGGAACGCGACGGCACTCGGGCCCTCGAGCAGGGTCAGGAGCGCCTCGGCGCCGGCTGCTTCCGCCGCGCGCCGGCCGAGCGTGTTCTTGACGACCGAGAAGCGGGCGCCGCTCTCGAGCAGCCGCGTGCGGAGCGTGTCGATCTGCGGCATCGTCAGGCCGCGGTAGTCGGCGACGAGCAGCGTCTCCGAGGTGCGCAACCGCTCCGTCAGCTCCGCGACGACGAGTTCCTTGTCTGCTTTCTTCATCTGGTCATTTCCTCCGGAAATGACGAGGCCCGCTCTCAGGCGGGCCGGGCGCGGAGAGGCCTCGCCCCCAGGGCGAGCTCTGCGCGTACATGCCCCACCTCGGCTGGGCTTCTGCCTTGCGGCTCAGCCCATGAAAGTGCTTCGCACTTTCATGGGTTCCCGAAAAGCTGCCAGCGGTCTTCGGCGGTCACTCGTCGATTAGGCCCCTACTGTAGCGGCCTCCTGCGGTGACTCGTCCAGCTCGTCCACGATCCCGCGGATGCGCGACGGGTCGACATGGATGCCGGGGCCCATCGTGCTCGCGAGCGTGATCTGCTGGATGTAGCGGCCCTTCGCCGCGGACGGCTTCGCGCGGACGATCTCGTCCACGACGGCCGCGTAGTTCTCGACGAGCCCGCGCTCGACGAAGAACATCTTGCCGATCGCGAGGTGCACGTTCGCGCCACGGTCGGTGCGGTACTCGAGCTTGCCCGCCTTCGCCTCGCGGACGGCCTTGCCGACGTCGAAGGTGACGGTGCCCGTCTTCGGGTTCGGCATCAGGCCGCGCGGACCGAGCACGCGGCCGAGGCGGCCGACGTTGCCCATCTGGTCCGGCGTGGCGATCGCCACGTCGAAGTCGGTGAAGCCTTCCTCGACGCGCTTCGCGAGATCGGCGGAGCCGACGAGGTCGGCGCCCGCCTCCTCGGCCTCCTTCGCCTTGTCGCCCTCGGCGAAGACGGCGACGCGCACGTCGCGGCCGGTGCCGTGCGGGAGCATGAGCGTTCCGCGCAACTGCTCGTCGGCGTGGCGGACGTTCAGGCCGAGGCGGAAGTGCACCTCCACCGTCTCGTCGAACTTCGCGAGCTGCTGCGCCTTGAGCATCCGCATGGCCTGGACCGGCGAATACGTGCTCTCGCGATCGATCGAGCCACGGGCTTCGACGTACTTCTTGCCGTGCTGCGGCATTACAGGTCCACCTCCACTCCCGTCGCGCGGCTGCGCCTCGCTCCCGCAGGGGAAACCCTGTTTCCCCCACGAGCCCCCTTCTCGCCGGTCGCGCCATCGGCGCGGCTCAGTTCGCGGGACACCTCTCGGTTTCCCGCATCCTTCCTGCGTGCGTTGAGGCACATCAGCGCGTCGGCGGCAATCACAGGTCCACCTCAACGCCCATGGAGCGGGCGGTGCCCGCGATGATCAGTGCGGCGTGATCGATGTCGCGCGCGTTCAGGTCCTGCAGCTTCGTCTCCGCGATCTGACGCACCTGGGTGCGCGAGAGCCGCCCGACCTTCAGCCGGTTCGGCTCGGCCGAGCCCTTCTCGAGCCGCAGCGCCTCCTTGATCAGCACGGCCGCAGGCGGCGTCTTCGTGATGAAGGTGAAGGAGCGGTCCTCGAAGACGGTGATCTCGACCGGCGTGATCCGCCCGTTCTGGTCGGCCGTCTGGGCGTTGAACGCCTTGCAGAACTCCATGATGTTGACCCCGTGCTGTCCGAGCGCTGGGCCGACCGGCGGCGCGGGGTTTGCCTGCCCGCCGGGAATCTGGAGCTTGATGATCGTCAGGACTTTCTTTGCCATCTCAAATCCCCTAGTCGAGCTTCTTCACGTTGTCGAATCCGACCTCGACCGGCACTTGCCGCTCGAAGATGTTGACCATGACCTGGAGCTTCTGGCCGTCGGCGTTCACGTCGGTGATCTCGCCGTCGAAGTCGGCCAGCGGGCCGGACGTGATCTTCACCGACTCGCCGAGTGAGAACTCGACCTGGTTACGCGCCGGAGCGACGCCGCCCGCGTTGGTGTGCAGGATCCGGTCGACCTCGGGCTGCGAGAGCGGCACGGGCTTCGAGCCCGCGCCGACGAAGCCGGTCACGCCGGGTGTGTTCTTGACGACCATCCACGCGTCGTCGTTCAAATCC
>JANMWV010000291.1:0-8312 GCA_031394165.1 Actinomycetes bacterium | reverse complement strand
TAGTCCATGAACGACGAGTTGAGGCAGTTGCCCTCCTCGTCGAACGAGATGAGCTCCATCAGCGCGATGCCGATGCCCTCGGCGAGACCGCCGTGGATCTGGCCGTCGACGATCATCGGGTTGATGCGCACGCCGCAGTCGTCGACCGCGATGAAACGCCTGACGGTGACGTGAGCCGTGTCGGGATCGATGTCGACGACGGCGATGTAGGCGCCGTAGGGATACGTGAGGTTGGGCGGGTCGTAGATCACCTGCGCGTCGAGCCCGCCTTCCAGCTCGGCGGGCATCGGCTCGCCGCTGTAGGCCCGCGCTGCGATCTCCTCGATCAGCGCGCCCTTCTCGGGGTCGCCCTTGACGTACCAGCGGCCCTTCTCCCAGGCGAGATCCTCCGGCCTCGCCTCGAGCATCGTCGCCGCGATCAGGCGCGCCTTGTCGCGCACCTTGCGCGAGACGACCGCGACCGCGGCGCCGGACACCGGCGTCGAGCGGCTGCCGTACGTGCCGAGCCCGTACGGCGAGCGGTCCGTGTCGCCGTGGCGGACCTCGACGTCCTCGGGCGGGATGCCGAGCTCCTCGGCGACGATCTGCGCGAACGTCGTCTCGTGGCCCTGACCCTGCGTCTGGGCGCTGATGCTGACGACCGCCTTGCCCGACGGGTGCACGCGCAGGTCGGCGCCGTCGTTCATCGCGAGCCCGAGGATGTCCATGTGCTTGCGCGGCCCGGCGCCGACGCCTTCGGTGAAGAACGCCACGCCGATGCCCATCAGCTCGCCACGTTCGCGCTTCTCCGCCTGCTCGCGGCGCAGGTCGTCGTAGCCGGCGAGGTCCATCGCGACGCGCATCGTCTCGGCGTAGTTCCCGGAGTCGTACGTCCAGCCGGTCGTTGTCTCGTACGGGAACTGCTCGGGTGCGATGAAGCTCCGCATCCGCAACTCGATCGGATCGACCCGCATCTCGAGCGCGAGCGCGTCGACCATCCGCTCGACGAGATAGACGGCTTCGGTGATGCGGAACGAGCAGCGATACGCCACGCCGCCCGGCGCCTTGTTCGTGTACACCGCCTTGACCTTGACGTGCGACGCCTCGAGGTCGTACGACCCGCAGACGATGTGGAAGAAGCCGGCCGGGAACTTCGTCGGCTGGGCGGTGCTGTCGAACGCGCCGTGGTCGGCGATCACGTCGACGCGCAGGCCGGTGATCTTGCCGTTCTTCGAGCACATCTCGGCGTGCATCACGTAGTCGCGCGCGAACCCCGTCGACATCAGGTTCTCGGAGCGGTTCTCGACCCATTTGACCGGCACGCCGGCGACGATCGAGCCGGCGATTGCGCACACATAGCCCGGATAGACGGGAACCTTGTTGCCGAAGCCGCCGCCGATGTCCGAGCAGCGGATGCGGATCATGTGCTCCGCGAGCCCCGCGACGTGCGCGTAGACGGTGCGGTGCGCGTGCGGCGCCTGGTTGCCGTTGTAGATGTCGAGCTGGCCGGTCTCCGGATTGAAGTCGGCGATCATGCCGCACGTCTCCAGCGGCGCCGGATGACAGCGCGGATAGATGATGTCGCGCGACACGATCGTGTCGGCCTCGGCGAACGCCTTGTCGGTCGCCGCCTCGTCGCCGGCCTCCCACGTCGGGCTGGCGAGGTTGTCGCGCTGCCCGGCCTTGTCGTCGCGGATCAGCGGCGCGTCGGGATCGAGCGCCTTGCGCGCGTTGACGACCGCCGGCAGCGGCTCGTACTCGACGTCGATCAGCTGGAGCGCGTCGTTGGCCGAGTACTCGTCGGTCGCGATCACGAACGCGACCTCCTGGCCCTGGAACCGCACCTTGTCGCCGGCGAGCACGGCCTGCGTGTCGTAGGAGATCGTCGGCATCCACGCGAGCCCGAGCGTCTCGAGGTCCTTGGCGGTGATCACCGCGGCGACGTTGGGTGCCGCGAGCGCCTTCGACGTGTCGATCGAGACGATGCGCGCGTGCGCGTACGGGCTGCGCAGGACGGCCCCGTAGACCATCCCCGGCAGCCGGATGTCGTCGAGGTAGGTGCCCTTACCGCGGATGAAGCGCGCGTCCTCCTTGCGCTTCAGCCGGCCGAAGCCGATCGGACGCTCGGTCGTGGCGCTCGGCAGGTTCTCGACGGTAGCCATGCTCAGACCCCCTGTTTTGCTTCGTGTTCGGCGGCCCAGCGCACCGCGGCGACGATGTTCTTGTAGCCCGTACAGCGGCAGATCGCCCCCGAGATGGCGATACGGATCTCCTGCTCGGTCGGATTCGGGTTCTCGTCCAGCAGCGCGCGGGCCGTCATCAGCATCCCGGGCGTGCAGAAGCCGCACTGGAGCGCGTGCAGCTCGTGGAAGCCCTGCTGCACCGGGTCGAGGCGGCCGTCCACCTCGAGCGACTCGACCGTGCGGATCTCGTGCCCCTCGCACATCGCTGCCAGGGTCGTGCACGACTTGATCGGCGCGCCGTCCATCAGCACGACGCAGGCGCCACAGTTGGAGGTGTCGCAACCCCAGTGGGTGCCGGTCAGGCCGGGCGTCTCGCGAATGAAGTGCACGAGCAGCTGACGCGGCTCGATCTCGCGGGAGACCCGCTCGCCGTTGATCGTGATCGAGACGTCCATGATCAGGCCTCCTGATGCAGCGCGCGTGCGGTGGCGCGGAGCAGGGCGCGCTTCGTCAGCACGCCCGCGAGATGGCGCTTGTAGTCGACCGGCCCACGACCGTCGGCGCTCGGAGCGCAGTCCGCCGAGGCGATCTCGCCCGCCTGAGCGAACAGCTCGTCGGAGGGAGACTTGCCGCGCAGCAGCTCCTCGGCCCGAGAGAGATGAATCGTCGTGAGCCCGACCGCGCTCAGCGCGATGCCCGCGTCGGCGATCCTGCCGCCGTCGAGCCAGACAGCCGCGGACGCCGCCGCGATCGCCCAGTCGCCGGCGCGGCGCTCGACCTTCTCGTGCGCGCTGCCGCCGCCGCGGCGCAGCGGAATCCGCACCTCGGTGAGCAGCTCGCCGTCACCCACCGCGGTCACGTACGGCCCGACATGGAAGTCGTCCATCCCGACCACGCGCTCGCCGCCGGCGCCACGGATCACGACCTTCGCCTTGACCGCCGAACAGACCGACGAGAGGTCCTCGGCCGCGTCCGCCTGGCAGAGCGAGCCGCCGATCGTGCCGCGATTCCGCACGACGGGATCGGCAATCACGTTCTCGGCGTCGCGAAACAGCGGCGCGTGCCGGAAGAGCAGCTCGGACTTGAGCAGATCCACGTGCCGGGTCAGCGCCCCGATCCGGATCTCGTCGCCCTCCTCGCGGATGTACGAGAGCTCCGCGAGGTCGTTGATGTCGATCAGGTGCGACGGGTTCGCCAGCCGGAGCTTCATCATCGGCAGCAGGCTGTGACCGCCCGCGATGATGCGCGCGTCGGAGCCGAGCCTCTGCAGCGAGGCGATCGCGCCGTCCACACTGGTCGCGCGCTCGTACTCGAATGCCGCAGGTGTCTGCAAGAGGGCTCCTTTCGTGTCAGGAAGCGACGATGCTGAGTCTATCCCCGGCTCGGCAGCCGCTTCCGCGGCGCCCCGATGTCTTCGCGCTGCTCGTACTGCACGGGAGCGTCCGTGCCGATCACGGGCGACCTGGGCAGCGACTCCGGCCTCGACTGGCGGAGCTCCGGGTAGAGCAGCCGCGCCGCGAGACTGCCGCCCTCGACGTTCCGCAGCGGGAAGCCGGCCGGGTTGCCACGCGCGATCGGCGCCTCCCGGCCGAGCCGCGCGAGCGTGAGCGTGCCGCGCGTGTAGACCTCGCCGATGCGCGGCGCCTTGACCGTCGAGCTCTCCGGAAAGTTCCTGAACCCGGCGGCTGCCGCGCCGGCGTACATGCCGTCGACGAGGCCGACGGCGTCCATCATGCCGGCCTTTTTCACCAGCAGCCCCTCGAGCAGGTCGACACCCGCGTCGAGCTGCTCGTTGATCGCGTTGACGATGTCGTTGACGGGCGCGCTCTTCTGCACGATCCCGCCGACGTGCTCGATCACCACGTCCAGGCCGGCCGTGATCTTTCGAAGTTGCACGATCACCGACACGAGATAGACGACGAGCGCGACGACGATCAGCACGACGACGAGTGCCGTCAGCGCGCCGACTGCCATGAATGCGAGTACCGGTGCCATCGTCGCTCCTAGCCCGCGTCGTCGAGGATCACGTCGAGGGAGCCACCGTAGTTCGCGACTCCTGCGACCGTCTGGGCAACCTGCTCCTGCGTCGTCAACAGCAGCGCTGCGGCGTCGAGGTCCTTCGACCCCGCTGCCGCGACCCGGGCGATCTCCTGCACGCTGGGAACGATGCTCCTGGCGGCGTTCAGCACCGAGTGCAGCAGGTAGACGACGACCGGCAGGATCACCACGAGCAGCACGACGTCTCCGATCCACCAGAGCGTCATCGCGGCCTCCTCTCGGCGACGATCGCGGCCTTCCTGGCGATCCCCGGCAGCGCGCCGAGGATGATGTCGAACTGCGCGTTGATCGCCGTGACGGCGCCCTCGAGCGGACGCAGGTGCTGCGACTCGACGCCGTCGAGCGCGGACGCCAGCGCGGCGAGTCCCTCGGAGATCCTCGTCAGGCCCCTGCGCACCTCGATCAGCGCGACAGCCAGCACGAGCACGACGCCCGCCGTCAGCACGACGCTCAGGAGGGCCAGTGCGTGCGTGCTGCTCATGCCGCATCACCGAACCCGTCGGTGAGGGCGTTCATGTAGCCGTCCTGCACCACGGCTTCTTCGACGATCAAGGCCAGCACAGGCGCCGTTGCCTCGAGCTGCGGAATGCTCGCCGTATTCGCCGCGACCTTGCCCGCGATCTCGAGCAGGCCGTTGACCGACTTCTCGATGCTCCCCACAGCCTCGACGAGCACCGTCAGCAGGATCGCGACGATCACCGCCGCGCCGAACGCGACGCTGAGTGCGATCGCCCAGTACGTGTGGGCGGAGATTGCGGCGAGCGTGCCTGTCATTTCCCGACCGCCACCTTTCGCAGGGCCCGCGCGGCGTGGAGGATCCGCACCCCCGAGTCGTTGATCTGCGCGACGCCGCCGAGCTCGCCCGTCTGCCGGCGCACCACCTCGACCGCCTGTACAGCGGTGCCGGCCTGCTTCGCGATCCGGACCGCGAGCAGCACGATCACGATCACGATCGCCGCCGCCACCGCGATCACCGCGATGCCGAGCGCGAGCCCCACCTGCCATTCGGTGGAATACGCCGTCAGCGTGAGCACGCCACACCCTTCCCTGTCCCGGTTGCGCTCATCCCGGCAACGCCGCCGGTGAGAGCCTGGTCGCCCCGCTCGCGGCCGGCTCGAGACGCCGAGCCAGGAGCAGCATGAGCAGCCCGTAGATGATCACGATGATGCCGACGATCAGCACCAGCGGCCCGATGAAGTCGATCGTCGAGGTCCGCACGAGCTTGTGGTAGTTGCCCGTCTGGGTCTCCAGCACCGGGATCACGTCCGAGCCGAAGTACGTCCGCACGTCGGGCACGGTCTTGATCGGCGTGCCGTCGAAGCGCGTCGCCCCATCGATGCCCGGGATCTGGTTCCACCCGCCGGTCACCGCCGGCAGGTTGGTGATCGCCTGCGTGAGCCCCGGGAAGCTCGACTGCATCGCCCCGACCAGCTGCGCCTGCGAGACGTTCAGCGCCTTCGTCAGGAACGCGAACAGGCCGGGCAGCTCGGTGGTCACCGCCGAAAGCGGGATCGTCTGCAGCAGCGCCGTCGTGTGCGGGAAGTTCTTCTGCAGCGCGGCGACGACCGCTGCCTGCGACAGCCCCGTCTTCTGCGAGACGAACGCGATCAGCTTCGGCACCTCGGCGACCGCCGCCCCCTGCGAGGTCATGATCGGATCCTCCGTGTCGACGATCGCGGAGACCATGTTGATCCCGGCACGGTCGCCCTGCACGCGCGCGGCGTCGTTGGCGGGGCGCAGGGCGTCGAGCAGCGTCTGTCCATGACTGACTCGCGGCACGAGCGACAGGACAAGCACGAGTGCCACGACCCCTACGCCGACCACGAGCACGACCGACGCACCGGCCGTCGCGAGCCCGCGCGACACCGGCCCCCTGAGGCTCAACGCGATCATCGCGAGCGCGAACAGGATCACGACCAGCCCGACGACGAGCAGGAGCGGCGCGATCCAGTTGACGGCCGAGGTCCCGTCGAGACTCTGGAAGTTCTTCTGCTGTGTCTCCAGCACGGGGATCAGATCCGAGCTGACGTACGTCCTGAACTGCGGCACCGTGTGCACCGGCGAGCCGTCGAAGCGCGTGAGTCCGTCGATCGACTGGATCTGGTTCCAGCCGCCGGTCACCGTCGGCAGGTTGGTGATCGCCTGCGTGAGCCCCGGGAAGCTCGTCTTCAGGGCCGTGATCAGTTGCGCCTGCGACACGTGCAGCGTCTTCTCGAGGAACGCGAGCAGGCCGGGCAGCTCCGCCGTCACCGAGGACAGCGGAATCGTCTGCAGCAGCGCCGTCGTGTGCGGGAAGTTCTTCTGCAGCGCAGCGACGACCGCTGCCTGCGAGAGCCCAGTCTTCTGCGAGACGAACGCGATCAGCTTCGGCACCTCAGCGACAGCCGCCCCCTGCGAGGTCATGATCGGATCAGCCACGTCGACGTCCTTGGAGATGAGGTCGATCCCGGCGCGGGCGCCGGTGAGACGCGGGGTGGCGAAGGCCGGCTTGGCTGCGTCCAGGACCTTCTGGCCGGCGTTCAGGCGCGGGATCAGGTTCAGGCCCAGGACGACGGTCACGACGAGGATGCCGACCACGAGCACGACGACCCACTGGAGCGCTCCCGACCGGCTCCCGCTCTGTCCGTGCATGCAGAACCTCCTCGCCCGCCGGCCCCCGCGACGCGGTCTCCGGAGGGCGAACCTACCACCCTCGCGGCACGCGGCCAAGTCCCACCTGTTGACCTGCCTTCGCCGAAAGGAATAGCGTCGGCGGCAACCACGATGAGGAGGGAAAGGGAGATGCCGCAGTTCCTTCGTACCGCGCTGCTCGCCTGCGCGTTGCTGCTTGCCGCTCCGGCGGTCGCGCTCGCGTCCGTCCAGGCGGGACAACCGTTCCCGACGAACCTGGCCACGACGGTCGACCTGACGCAATTGACGGGGCTGCGCGTCGCGCTGACCAAGCCCGACTGCGCCGTCCACGTCTCCGACTGCCAGGACATCGACGTGCTCAACTCGCTCGACGGCTTCAACGTCGACGCGCGCGTCTCGATCCCGTTCAGCGGGAACATCGATCTCACGACCGTGACGCCCGACACCGTCTTCCTCGTCGATCCGTTCAGCGGACGCGTGCCGCTCGACCGGCTCGTCTGGACGGCGGCGACGCACACCTTGCACGGCAATCCGCAGACGTATCTCAACCAGGACACGCCGTATCTGCTCGTCGTCACCGACGGCGTGAAGGCGGCCGACGGAAGCGACCTCGCCGCGAACGACTTCCGGCACGACCTCAACTTCGGTCAGACGAAGGATCTCGGCGCGAAGCTCTACCGCGAAGCGCTGCTCGGCGCGCTGCACTGGTCGGGGTTGCCCCCGAGCCGGATCGTCGATGCGAGCCTCTTCACGACGCAGAGCATCACGTCGCTGCTCGAGAAGGTGCGCCGCCAGATCGACGCGTCGAGTCCGGCGCCGGCGACGTTCGCGATCGGCGTGGGCGGCGCGCGTGCCGTTTTCCCGTTCGGGAGCATCACGAGCGTCACCACCCACACGCAGGTCGGCACGTCGGCATTCGTGGACTCGCCGCTGCCGTTCAGCGCAGTGCCCGTATTCCCCGGTGCGATCGGCACCGCCGCCTACGGCAGCTTCACGTCTCCCGACTACGAGAACGCCCAGAAGGTGATCCCGCAGATCGGGACCGGCATCTTCAGCTGGCCGGCGCCGCAGGCGACGAACACGCTCTACTTCAACCTGTGGCTGCCGTCCGGCACGGAGCCGGCAGGCGGCTGGCCCGTCGCGATCGTCGGCCACGGCTTCACCGACTCGAAGCAGGGCTTCCCGATCACGACCGCGTCGACGCTCGCGCACAACGGGATCGCGACGATCGCGATCAACGTCGTCGGTCACGGCGGCGGCCCGCTCGGCACGATCACCGTCACCCACACCGCCGGCTCGCCCGTGACGTTCTCCGCCGGTGGCCGGGGCTTCGACCAGAACGGCAACGGTGTGATCGACTCGACCGAAGGAGTCAATGCCGCGCCGCCCTTCACCGCCGTGGCCACCCGCGACGGGCTGCGCCAGACGGTGATCGACCTGATGCAGCTCGTGCGTGAGATC
>JANMWV010000263.1:0-2584 GCA_031394165.1 Actinomycetes bacterium | reverse complement strand
GACTTCGGGGCGATCGATCCGAGTGTGCGTTGTAACGCGGCCGTCACGACCCACTGCTTCACGCGTGTGCACGGTGTCGTGACGGCCGCCGATGCGTACGAGGTCGTGGTCAGCTACGACGACGGGCTGCGAGACGCTGAGCTCGGTCCCGTTGGCTACACGTATCCGGACGTCGGCACGCGTGTGCTCCTCGAGCGCCGGGACGGGCACTTTCTGGCTGCCTACGATCCAAAGCGGGAGCACCGCTACCGCACAGGCAGATGGCCCGCAATGGTGACACCGGGCGTCATCTTCGGCTTCATCGGCGACCTCTACTTCCTCGGCCTGGTCGTCTGGGCGGCCGCCTGCGAGCTCCTGTTGCTGCTTCGGCGGCGAGCAGTACTTGTCCCGGATTCGCGCTAGGGATCTCCCGGGCGCGATTCCCACGTGACCGTCCTACGTTGCTCGTATATCCACAAGAAAGAAGGAGGCGGGATGTCCACTCACTCTTTGCAGCGGCCTCGAACGATTCGTGTCGCTGCTCTGTTCGCGGCGGCGGCGTTCGTCGGTGCGCTCCCTTCCGGTGCGCTCGCGGATGTGCTCCCACCCGAGCTTGCCGGCGAGCATTACGAGACCTACTCGTCCGCGGACGTGACATTCGAAGTCACGAACAGGACGTGCAATCCGGGCGGCGAGTCGACGTTGACCTATATCGCCACCGGCCCTGCGACGGGCCCGTACACAGGCCGCTTCCGCGAGGAAGCGACCGTTCGTGTGGGACAGCAGACGCTCCTCGACGTCGAGGGGAATCCGTTCGGCCTCGTCACGCGCTACGAGGCGAGCTTTAGGATCGACTCCGTTTCGCCGGCGGCGACCGTGACCGGGACGAAGTCGCTCTCCGACTTTCCCGTGCGCGACATGGTCGGCTGGTGCCTCGACCGACCGGCCTCGACGGTGGCAGACGAGTGGTCGAGCCAGAATCAACCCCTGCGGTACACCGCGGTGATCGCGGTGGGCGGCGCCCGATATGCCGATGCCGGGGCCGCGCGCGGCGGCATCTTCGCGAACGTCAACACGGTCTCGCCGATCTATGACGCCGGTATCCTGGACGCGTATTTCTTCGGCGATTCCGTGCCGCCCGTCGCGCTCGACTCGACACCTCCCGGCGCCTCGCCGCAGATCTCTCCGACGCCGAACGCAGCCGGCTGGAACACCGGCGACGTCACGGTGACCTGGAACTGGTCGGACTCCGGCTCCGGGCTCGACCTCGCATCCGGCTGCCCGTCGACGACGACCTCCGCGGGCGAAGGAGCCGCGATCGTCGTCTCGGCTTCGTGCGCAGACAACACAGGCAACTCGGCGACGCGACAGGTCGTGGTCAAGGTCGACAAGGCGGCGCCTGTCGTCGTCCTTTCCGGCGCGCACGGCAGCTACACGGTCGACGAGGTCGTCGCGATCTCCTGCTCGGCGACCGATCCCGGTGCCGAGCCGTCAGGCCTCGCGACGACGACATGCCCCGGCCTCAATGCTCCTGCGTACACGCTAGGTCTGGGCACGCACTCGTTGCTCGCCGGCGCCTCCGACATCGCGGGGAACGTCGGATACGCCTCCGCAACGTTCAGCGTCCTCGTGACTCCGAAGAGCCTGTGCAACCTCACCGCGAGGTTCGTGATGGCGTCGCCGGCTCATGCCACAGGCGCCTGTACGCTGCTCTCGCAGGTATTCGCAGCCGCGAAGCCGGCCCAAAAGGCCTCGCTGATCGCCGCTTACCAGCGTGTCATCGCGGCCCTCGCCGCCGGCGGTTGGCTCACCAAGCACGACGCGTCGGTTCTCACCGACCTTGCCGACGGACTGCGCGTTGCCTGAGCCCCTGTTGAGCGGACGGGTTGGCGAACGTGGAGATGACGATCCCGAAGGGGATCGTCATCTCTGCTAGACCAGCCGAGAGCAAACGTTCTACGATCGGCGCCTGTCGCTGAGGAGGCTCACCAACCTGGCACCGGCCGACGAGGGGGAGTCGGCGCTCGTGCCCGCGACCGAGGCTCCGTTCCTCTCCGGCAGCTATGCCGAGGACTGGGAGCGCCTCGAGCGGCACTCGGCGCGGCGGCGTTTCAGCGAAGGCGACGAGATCGTGCGCGAGGGCGAGGTCGACCGCTCGCTGATCATCGTGCTGAGCGGCGAGCTCGCGTTCGTGCACGGAGACCGCGTGCTCAGCGTCATCGCCGCGCCGTCGCTCGTCGGCGAAGTTGGCTTCTTCGACCCGGGCCCGCGCTCGGGCACGTTGCGCGCACGCACCGACGGTGAGCTGCTGCAGATCAGCTTCGAGCAGTTCGAGACGCTCGCGGCATCGTCGCCGTCGCTCGCGCGGATGATCTTGCTCGATGCCGGCCGCATCGTCGCGATGCGCCTGCGGCGTGCAACCGGCGCGGCGACGGACTAGCCGTGGTCGCCAACCCGTACCCGAGCTACCTCGAGATGCGGCCGCGGCTGCCGCTGTGGGTCTGGCAGGTCCTTCGTGTGGCGCTCGTCGGCTGCGCGGTCGCCCTGATCGTCGTGCTGTTCGTCGATCCACGGCGCGGTCTGGTCGCCTGGTGGCTCTACGTGC
>JANMWV010000260.1:0-4736 GCA_031394165.1 Actinomycetes bacterium | reverse complement strand
GGCTGTCCCCCGATCGGGGTACCCCGCGCTCTCAACCGAGTGTCCCTCGATCGAGGGGCGCATTCCACGTCGCGGAGCGGAGCCTGCTCCGCGCAGCAGTGAGACGTCACACCGACAGCGAAGAAGAAGGGGGCCCACGGGGGAAACATGGTTTCCCCCGTGAAGCCGGCGTCAGCTCGGCGTCACGCGGTACGCGTCGAAGACCGCGTCGACGTTCCGGAGCGCCGTGAGCAGCGCGCGCAGCGACTTCACGTCGCCGACCTCGGCGACGTACCAGTTCCTCGCCATCTGATCCTCGACGACGCCGCCGTACGAGACGATGTTCGCGCCGTGCTCGGCAAACGTGCGGGCCACGTCCTCGAGCAGGCGCGCGCGATCCCACGAGTCCACGGCGATCTGGACGCGGAAGCTCTGCGTCGTGCCGCCCTCCCACTCGACGGGCGTGAAGCGCTCGGGGTTGCGCATCAGCGCGCGCACGTTCGGGCAGTCGTCGCGATGGATCGTGATGCCCTTGCCGAGCGAGATGTAGCCGACGATCTGGTCGCCGGGCACTGGGGTGCAGCACTTCGCGATGCGAACGAGGACGTCCTCGACCCCGACGACGCTGATCCCATAGGTGTTGCTCGAGATCGTGTCGCGCGCCTTCGGCCGCTTGCGCGGAAGGACGGCCTCCTCCTGCGCAACCTCGCCGACCTTCAACTGCTGGAGCACCTTGTTGACGATGCTTCCCGCGGTGAGCTTCCCGGATCCGAGCGCAACGTAGAAGTCCTCGGCCTTCTTGTAGCCGGACTCGCGAATCACGCCCGCGAGCACCGCCGAGCCGGCGAGCTTGCGGTACGGAAGGTTCTGGGCCTTCAGCGCATGCTCGAGCGACTCGCGGCCCTTCGCCTCGGTGTCCTCCTTCTGCTCGCGCGAGAAGAACTGGCGGATCTTGTTCTTCGCCCGGGACGACTCGGCGAGCGACAGCCAGTCACGCGAGGGCCCGCGCCCCGCCTTCGAGGTGAGGATCTCGACGCGGTCGCCACTGCGTAGCTTGTAGTGCAGCGGAACGATGCGGCCGTTCACCTTTGCGCCGACCGTGCGGTGACCGACGTCCGTGTGCACGGCATACGCGAAGTCGATCGGCGTCGCGCCCGCGGGCAGCGTCTTGACAGCGCCCTTGGGCGTGAAGACGAACACCTCTTCGTCGAAGAGATCCGTGCGCAGCGACTTGACGAACTCGCTCGCGTCCGCGTCGTCCTCGTGCGCATCCATCAACTGCTTGACCCACGCCATCCACTCCTGGTCGGCCGCGCTCTTGGAGCCCCGCTTGTACGCCCAGTGCGCGGCGACGCCGAGCTCGGCCGTCTCCTGCATCTCTCGGGTGCGCACCTGGATCTCGAGCGGCCGTCCCTCGGGTCCGATCACGGTCGTGTGCAACGAGCGGTAGCCGTTGAACTTCGGCATGGCGACGTAGTCCTTGAAGCGGCCCGGCATCGGCTTCCACAGCGAGTGGATGAGGCCGAGTGCGCCGTAGCAGTCGCGGGTTCCCTCCTCGCCGTCGCGCTCGACGATCACGCGCATCGCGGTGAGGTCGTAGATCTCGTTGAACTCGCGGCCCTTCTTCGCCATCTTGTCGTAGATCGAATAGAAGTGCTTCGCGCGCCCGGAGATCTCAGCCGGGATGTCGACCTTCTCGAGCTCGCGCGCGAGCACGTCGGCCGCCTCGGCGACGTGACCCTCGCGGTCGTCGCGGCGCTCGGCGACCATGTGCTTGATCTCCTCGAACTTGCGCGGGTGCAGGGTCTGGAACGAGAGATCCTCGAGCTCCCACTTGAGCGTGTGGATACCGAGGCGGTGCGCCAGCGGCGCGTACACCTCGAGCGTCTCCTTCGCCTTCTGAATCTGCTTCTGCTTGCCGAGATACTCGATCGTCCGCATGTTGTGCAGCCGGTCCGCGAGCTTGATGAGGATGACGCGAACGTCCTCGGACATCGCGACGATCATCTTGCGGTAGTTCTCGGCCTCCGCCTGCTCGCGGCTCTGAAAGCTGATCCGCGTCAGCTTCGTCACGCCCTCGACGAGCTTGGCGATCTCGTCGCCGAACTCGGCACGCACGTCCTCGATGTCGGTCTCGGTGTCCTCGACCACGTCATGGAGCAGCGCGGCGGCGATCGTCTGCTCGTCGAGCCGCAGCTCGGCGCAGATGCGCGCGGCGCCTACGGGATGCTCGATGAACTCCGAGCCCGACTGGCGCTGCTGCCCCGCGTGCGCGGCGGCGGCGTAGTGGAACGCACGGGTGACGAGATCACGGTCGACCGTGCTCGAGTAGCCGGCCACCTCTGCGAGCAACTCGTCGAGCAGCTTCTGGTGCCCAGCGCCTGTCTCCAGCGTTGCCACTTTCTCAGTGTACTCCGGGCCTCCGAAGGCGTATCCCCCGGCAGGAGCGAGGGTCGGAAGGGCGAACCATGACGGCCCGATGCTCGGTTTTCGCCGCAAGGAAGCCCGGAAGGTCGCGAAGCTCGCGCGCGCGCTGATGGCGCTCGACGAGCACGCTCGGCTGACCCGGCCGGCGCCCAAGCGCGCTGCCCGGTTGTCGCTCGGCGCGTAGCCCGTAGGCTTTCTGCGATGCCGTGGTACTTCGACGTCGCCGAGCGCGACCATGAGATCCAGAACCCGACGAGTGCTGAGAAGATCGCGCTGCTCGGGAACTACCTGCGCCTCACTCCGCAGACGCGGGTACTCGACCTCGCCTGCGGCAAAGGCGGCCCGGCCATTCTCCTCGCCTCGACGTTCGGCTGCACGGTTCTCGGCATCGAGCGCGCACCCGAGTTCGTCGAGATCGCGCGCGCACGCGTGGCGACCGCCGGCGTCGGCGACCTCGTCGAGATCGTCGAGGCCGACGCGCATGCGTTTCCGCTCGAGCCGGCCGCCTGGAACGCGACGCTCTGCCTCGGCGCGAGCTTCGTCTGGGACGACCTCGCAGGAACCCTCGCTGCGCTCACTCCCACCGTCCGCCCCGGCGGCCACGTCGTCGTCGGCGAGCCGTACTGGCGCCAGTGGCCCCTCCCGCGCGGCACCGACGACCAGGGCTTCGTCGCGCTTCGCGAGACCGTCGCCCGCTTCGAGTCGGCCGGCCTGTCGCTCACCGGGATGATCGCGTCGAGCGAGGACGACTGGGACCGCTACGAGTCACTGCACTGGCGCGCGCTCGAGGAGTGGCTCGCCGAGAATCCACGTGCCCCGGACGCACCGGAGATCCGCGACCGCCACGAGCGGGCACGCGACGACTACCTCCGCTTCGAGCGCGAGCTGCTCGGCTGGGCGATCTTCGTCGCCCGCAAACAGGACTCGACCTAGGCGGCGCGCGCGAGCGCGGGCTCGCCGGCGAGCAGCGCGCGGAACCGCTCGGACTCGAGCAGGTGCCGGCGACCCAGTCCGGCCTCCTCGACCTCGAGCTCGGCGAACACGGCCGCCGCGTCGGCGCTCCACACCTCCGCCGGCTTGCGGTACTCGGCGACGAGCCATTCGCGCAGCTCCTCGTAGCGCTCGTCGGCGCCGAAGATGCGGCGCACCACGAGCTGCGGCGACACCGTGCCGTTCCACCGGTTCTCCTCGAGACGGAATGCGACATCCCACCGGCCGTCGCGGCGATAGGTGTCGAGCCGTGCGCCGAGACCGAACGCGATCGCGCTGCCTGCGTCGGTGCCGTCGCGGCGGACGCGGAAGCGCAGATGCTTGCCCTCGCCCACCGTCGAGAGATCGCCCAGCTCGCATCCGGCGGCGAGCAGCGTCACGGCCGGGTTGCCGAGCCCGAACGGCGCGAGCCGCGCGAGCTCCGTGCACAGATCGAGCGTCAGCAGACGGCCGCGCGGGACGACCGCGTCGATGTGCGTCACCGGCGCGAGGTCCTCGTCCAGCAGCAGCCCGGCGGCGTGCTCTGCAAACTGCGCCGCGAACTCCGGCAGGTTCTCGGGCTTGATCGCGAGCCCGGCCGCCGCGCGGTGGCCGCCCCAACGCTCGAGCAGCGACGCGCACGCGCCGAGGCCGTCGTGCAGGTCGAAGCTCGGGATCGAGCGGCCGGAGCCTTTCCAGTTCTCCTCACCGCCCGCGACGAGCACGACCGGACGGTTGAACTTCTCGACGAGGCGCGACGCGACGATGCCGATCACGCCCTCGTGCCAGTCGGCGCCCGCGACGACGTACGCGCGCCGCTGCCGGTGCTCCTCCGGCCAGGACTCGACCTGCGTGATCGCCTCGCGGACGATGCGGCCTTCGACGGCCTGGCGCTCCTTGTTCAGCTCCTCGAGCGAGTTGGCGAGCCGGTGCGCATCGTCCTTGTCGTCGGTGAGCAGCAGCTCGAGCGCAGCACGCGGATGACCGAGCCGGCCGGCGGCGTTGATGCGGGGGCCGAGCCGGAAGCCGACAGCGCCGGCGTCCACCGCGGCAGGGTCGACGCCCGCAACGCGCATGAGCGCGCGCAGCCCGACCTTCTGCGTCCGTGCGAGCGCGCGCAGGCCGGCAATCACCATGCTGCGGTTCTCGTCGACCAGCGGCACCACGTCGGCGATCGTCGCGAGCGCGACGAGGTCGAGATGCTTCTTCGGGATCTCGGAGTCGACGCCGAAGAGCGCCTGGCCGAGCTTGTAGACGACGCCGGTGCCGCAGAGCTCGGGGAACGGGTAGTCGGACGGGCGGGTCGCGACGATCGGGCAGTCTGGCAGCGTTTCGCCGGGACGGTGGTGGTCGGTGACGAT
>JANMWV010000199.1:0-3627 GCA_031394165.1 Actinomycetes bacterium | reverse complement strand
CCGGGAACGGCAGCGCGTCGAGCCACTCTGCTGCGGCCGAGTAGCCGACATGGAACGACTCGGGGTCGGGGTAGCCGACGCGCGGCACGATGTACCAGTGGGCGCCGCCCGGCGGCAGCGCGAGCGGCCCGCGCGGCGTGTAGCCCTGCAGCCGCCGCTCGGGGTCGAGTGCGTCGAGCAGCGGGAACAGGTCGTGCTCGTCGGCGCCGCGCCCGTGGAAGAGGACGAGCGCGCCCTCGGGCTCGCCGGCGGCAGAACGCTCGAGCGCCCGCAGGCTCATGCGCGCGTCCAGCTCTCCCGCGGATTCGGCAGCGGCGTCAGCACCGGCTCGATCTGCGCGCGCAGATGCTCGAAGTCGGGCGGCAGGATGAGCGCCTCGCCGAGTCTCGCGGGATCCTCGTCGGTCGCGAAGCCCGGTCCGAGCGTCGCGATCTCGAACAGGACGCCACTCGGCTCGCGGAAGTAGATCGAGCGGAACCAGAAGCGGTCGATCACCGGCGTCGGCCGCCCACCGGCCTCGGCGACACGGCGCTGCCAGGCCTCGTGTTCCTCCATCGACGACGACCACGCGACGTGGTGGACGGTGCCCGCGCCCGGCACCCCCTGCTCGGCCGGCGCGTCCTCGTACTCGATCCAGCCGCCGCGCGACTCGCCCCGCGCCTCCCAGGTCGTGCCGTCCTTGCGCGCGAAGCCGATCGCGTCGAGGAACGGGCCGGTGCGCAGCTCCGCGTTGCGCGCAAAGGCGCGCACGCCTTCGAAGCCCTGGAGCGCGACCGCCGCGGGGATCTCGGGGTGGTCGGCGATCAGCGGCTCGTCCGGAACATGCGCGACGACGAGCTCGTGCTGCAAGCCTTCCGGATCGGCGAACCGGACGACGTCGCCCTCCCGTTCGGCGCCGAGCCGTGCAGCCCAGAAGTCGAGCGCCTCTGCCGACGCGACGCGCCACACGATCGTGTGCACGAAGCCCCCGCCGGCACGGCCGGGGCCTGCGCCGGGGTACTCGAAGAAGGTGATGTCGGAGCCTGCACTGCCCCGCTCGTCGGCATAGAACAGGTGATAGACGGTCGGGTCGTCCTGGTTGACCGACTTCTTCACGAGCCGCAGCCCGAGCACGCCGGTGTAGAAGTCCACGTTCTCCGGCGCGTTGCCCGTGATGCAGGTGACGTGGTGGATGCCTTCGAGGTTCATCGTTCCTCCCATAGAGATACTTGCGTGCTCAATCATAGCGGCGGACCTCGTTTCAGCGCGCCGCCGTTGGACAGCCTGTCCACATGACGACGGATCAGTACCACGAACCGCCCGAAGAGCTCCGCGCGGAGGTGCGCACGTTCGCGCGGATGATCGCGTCCCTTCAGGAAGAGGCCGAGGCGATCGGCTGGTACGAGCAGCGGATCTCGGTCGAGCCGGACGATCAGGCTCGCGCGATCATGGAGAACGCGCAGCAGGAGGAGTTCAAGCACTTCGCGATGAGCCTCGAGTTCCTGACGCGCAACAACGAGAAGTGGCGCGTCGCGCTAAAGAACGTGCTCTTCAAGCAAGGTGACATCGTCGAGCTCGGCGAGCAGGCCGAGGAGAAGGTCGACGAGGTCTAGGAGACGCCGGCGAGCAGGAACACGCGTGACTCCTTCAGCATCTCGCGCGCGATCACGAGGCGCTGTACTTCCTGCGTGCCCTCGTAGATCTGCGTGATCTTGGCGTCGCGCATGAAGCGCTCGACCGGGTACTCCTTGATGTAGCCGTAGCCGCCGAGGATCTGCACCGCGTCGGTCGTGACCGCCATCGCGACGTCGCCGCACTTCAGCTTCGCCATCGCGGACGCCTTCGTCAGCTCCGCGTCATCGGCGCCGTCATCGACCATCTGCCCGAAGCGGTACAGCAACCCGCGCGCCGCTTCGGTCTCGGTCTCCATGTCGGCGAGCTTCGCCTGGATCAGCTGATGCTGCGCGATCGGCTTGCCCATCGTCTCGCGCGTCTTCGCGTACTCGAGCGCGTAATCGGTCGCGCCCTGCGCGATGCCGAGCGCCTGCGCCGCGACACCGGGGCGCGAGCGGTCGAGGATGCGCATCGCGATCTTGAAACCCTCTCCCTCGGCGCCGAGCAGGTTCGCCGCCGGGATGCGCACGTCGTCGAACGCGAGCTCGCCGGTCGTCGAGCCGCTGATCCCCATCTTCGGCTCGAGCCGCGTCACCTCGAACCCCGGCGTGTCGCCCTCGACGAGGAACGCCGAGATGCCGGCGTGCCCACCGTCGGGGTCGGTCTTCGCGAACACCGTGTAGAGCTTCGCGACGCCGGCGTTCGTGATGAACCGCTTCGACCCGTTGAGCACATACTCGTCGCCGTCGCGGCGCGCCGTCGTGCGCATCGCCGCCGAGTCCGAGCCGGAGCCCGCCTCGGTCAGCGCGTACGCGCAGAGCAACTCGCCGCTCGCGAGCTTCGGCAGGTACTGCTGCTTCTGCTCCTGCGTGCCCACGAGCTTCAGCCCGAGCGAGCCGAGCTCCTGCACCGCGAGGATCAAGCCGCTCGTCGCGCAGACCTTCGACACCTCTTCGATCGCGATCAGCGCCAGCAGCGTGCCCGTGCCGAGCCCGCCGTGCTCCTCGTCGAAGAAGAGGCCGAAGATGTCGTTCTCGCGGTACAGCTCGACGACGTCCCACGGGAACTCGTGCGACGCGTCGATCTCTGCCGCGCGCGGCGCGATCCGCTCACGCGCGATCGTGCGGACGAGCTCGCGGATCTCCCGCTGCTCGTCGGTGAGTGCGTCCCAGGCCATCAGTCGAACGGATGGTACGCGACGTCGCCCGCCGTGATCGCCTTATTCAGCTCGAGGAGCAGCCGATTCGACTCGGCCGGGTCGTGGGCGGCAGAGGCCGGCCAGCCGTAGGCGGCCGCGACCGCCTCGTCGAGCGCGATGTGGAGATCACGGAGGTCGCGATAGGCGCCGTCGTCGATCTCGTTATAGAGACGTGTGAGTCCGATCTGCCGTTCGACGCAGATCGCCGAGCGCCGAGCGATCATCGCTTCAGCAGCGACGGCGAGCGCCTCGCTGTTGGCGATCTTCGGCCACGGAAACGTCTCGAAGGCCGAGGTAGGGGTGTAGCGAAAATCCATGCGCATCGTCGACGATTGGTCGCGCGCCCAGCTCTCGTGGATACCAGAAGAAAGAATCCCAATCGAAGCATCGTCCTCGAAGGCGAAAACATTCATCGCGTTGCTAGGACAAGTCCATGGGTCGCACCAACAGAAGAGAATGCGCTTGCCGGTCGCCGTACCGCCGACGTAGCGTGAGAGAGGTGCGAGGGCCGCACGCATGGCCGGCACGAGTTCGCCCAGCAGCCACCACTTTTCCCGACGAACGCGGCGCTGATTTTGGTCACGGAATGGCTTCACTCGTTCCCGTACTAGATCCAGTGCGAGCGGAAACTCCATCGCCTGCTCAAGAGACCGAATACCGAAGTCGATGATGAATCGGGACGGCGACTGCGACGGCTCGCTTGCGATGTCTTCACCCACCAGATAGGGCCGAACAACGGCGCGATAGGCATCTCCGGCCTCGTTCAGGAGGTCTAACGCTTCAACGCGGTCGAGCACGAAGCCAGAGCCCACCGGCTGGGGGCCTTGAAACGAATG
>JANMWV010000173.1:0-10203 GCA_031394165.1 Actinomycetes bacterium | reverse complement strand
CCGCTGCGCCCGCCGCGCCCGCTCCGCCCGCGGCGCCCGCGTCCGCCCCGAGCGCGCCCGCGACCGTCGACGACGAGCTCCTGGGAGGCGTCGCCGCCGCGATGGCGCTCGTCAAGGCCTTCCGCATGCACGGTCACCTTGCCGCCCGGCTCGATCCGCTCGGCTCGGAGCCTCCGGGCGACCCGGCGCTCGAGCCCGAGCGCCTCGTCCCGAAGCTGTCGCCGGAGCTGCAGGCGCGCATTCCCGCCAAGATGCTGCGGCTATACGTCGAGGGCGAGACGCTCGCCGACGCGCTGCCGCGGTTGCGCGAGGTGTACTGCGGCACGATCGCCTACGAGATCGAGCACATCTCCGATCACGAGGAGCGCGTGTGGCTCCGTCAGGCGATCGAGTCGGGGCGCTACACCGGCCGCTCACGGGCGACGAGCTCGTCGGGCTGCTCGCGCGGCTGAGCGAGGTCGAGGGGATGGAGCAGTACCTCCGCCGCGCCTTCCTCGGGCAGAAGCAGTTCTCGATCGAGGGCCTCGACGTGATGGTGCCGATGCTCGACGAGGCGATCGAGCTCGGCTCGGACGAAGGGGCGCACGAGGTCGTGATCGGGATGGCGCACCGCGGCCGCCTGAACGTGCTCGCCCACGTCGTCGGCCGTCCGTACGAGGTGATCCTGCGCGAGTTCGAGGGGGAGCGCACGATCGAGGCTGTCGTCTCGAGCGACGAGGGCGGCACCGGCGACGTGAAGTACCACCTCGGCGCCGAAGGCACGCGCCCGACCCGCGCGGGGGAGATCACGGTCACGCTCGCGTCGAACCCCAGCCACCTCGAGGCCGTCGATCCCGTCGTCGAAGGCCGCGCCCGCGCCGAGCAGACCGACCGCTCGACGCGCGACGGGTATCACGATCCGACCGTTGCGCTCCCCGTGCTCATCCACGGCGACGCGTCGTTCGCCGGCCAGGGAGAGGTCGCGGAGACGCTGAACCTCCAGGGCCTCGCCGGCTACTCCACCGGCGGCACGCTGCACCTGATCGGCAACAACCAGGTCGGCTTCACGACGGATCCTGCCGACGGGCGCTCGACGCGGTATTCGAGCGACCTCGCGAAGGGCTTCGACGTGCCGATCTTCCACGTCAACGCCGACGACCCCGAAGCTGCGATCTCCTCGATCCGGCTCGCCGCCGCGTACCGTCGCCGCTTCGGGCACGACGTCGTCGTCGATCTCGTCGGCTACCGCCGCCACGGGCACAACGAGCAGGACGAGGCCGCGTACACGCAGCCGTTGCTCGCTGCCGCGATCGCCGCGCATCCGACGGTGCGCGAGCAGTTCGCGCAGCGCCTCGTCGAAGCGGGCGCGATCTCGAGCGAGGACGCCGACACGCTCTTCGCCGACGTGCAGACGAGACTGCGCGCCGCACACGAGACGCTCAAGGCGAGCTTCGGCTCGGCACCGGCGGCGCCGCAGCGCGAGGGCCGCATCCCCGTCGGCACCTCCGACACCGTCGTCACGGCCGTCGCCGCCGACCGGCTGCACGAGCTGAACGAGGAGCTGTTGCGCGTGCCCGAGTGGTTCACGCCGCACCCGAAGCTCTGGAAGCAGCTCGAACGGCGGCGCACCGCGCTCGAGGAGGGCGGTATCGACTGGGGACAAGCGGAAGCGCTCGCGTTCGCGTCGTTGCTCGTCGACGGCATCCCGATTCGTATCACCGGCCAGGACACCGAGCGCGGCACGTTCTCGCACCGCCACGCGGTGTTGCACGACGTGAACACGGGCGCGACCTTCACGCCGATGCACCATCTCGACGAGGCGTCCGCTGCGTTCGAGATCCACAACTCGCCACTGTCGGAGTACGCGTGCGTCGGCTTCGAGTACGGCTACTCCGCCGCAGCGCCCGAGGCGCTCGTTCTCTGGGAGGCGCAGTTCGGCGACTTCGTCAACGGCGCGCAGATCATCATCGACCAGTTCATGTCGGCCGGCCTCGCGAAGTGGCGCGAGACGTCGCGGCTGACGCTGCTGCTGCCGCACGGCTACGAGGGCAACGGCCCCGAGCACTCGAGCGCGCGCCTGGAGCGCTTCCTCCAGCTCGCCGCGCAGGAGAACATCCGCATCGCGAACTGCACGACCTCCGCGCAGTACTTCCACCTCGTGCGGCGCCAGGCGCTCGACGCGACGGCGCGGCCGCTCGTCGTGATGACACCGAAGGGGCTGCTCCGGTTCAAGCCGGCCGGCTCGACGCTGGCGGATCTCGCCGAGGGTGAGTTCCGGCCGGTGCTCGACGACGACCAGGCCGACAAGGAGCACGTCACCCGCCTCGTGCTCTGCTCGGGGAAGGTCTACTACGACATCGTCGGCCACGAGGACCACGCGCGTGCCGCGCGTGTGGCGGTGGCGCGCGTCGAGCAGCTGTATCCGTTCCCGGTCGAGCAGGCGGCGACGCTGGTGCGCGGCTACCCGAACCTGCGCGAGGTGGTCTGGGCGCAGGAGGAGCCGCAGAACATGGGAGCCTGGCGCGCGATCCGGCACCGGCTCGAGGAGGCGAAGCCCGACGGCGTGCCGCTGCTCTACGTCGGCCGTCCCTGGCGCGCGAGTCCGAGTGAGGGCTACCCGACGGCGCACCTGCGAGAGCAGGACCGCATCGTTCGCGCGGCGCTTGCCCCTTCGGCCCTCTCGGCGTAGTGCTGCTAGCGGGGAGGCTTCAGCGTACGGCGCAGCTCGAGCAGCTTCGCGGCGGCCTTCGGGCCGTGCTTGCGCGCGAGGCTCAGAACTTGCTTGCGCTGCTTCGGCGGCAGCCGGCGCCACACGTCGTACAACGTGATCGCGAGCCCGACGGGGCCGGGACGGAGCTTGCCGAGGCGAGGCATTGGCGCATCCTAGCCACCGTCGCTGCCGTCGTCGTGCCCGCGGTCGTGTCCGTCCGGCCCGTGTTGACGGGAACCGTCCTCCGAGTCGTCGCCCGGTGCGGGCGCCGAGTCGAGCGGGACGGAAGCGAGCACTGCCGGCGGGGAATCGCTGCCGGTGTGGTGCTGGTCGTCCTGGTTGCCGCCGCCGCCGCCGTGATCGTGACCGCCGTGGTCGTGCCCGTGCTTGGCGTCGGCCTGCTTGGCGTCGCGGTGCTTGGCGTCGCCATGCTTGACCGGGGTGACGGCCGCCGGCGAGGTGGCCGCGAGCACGCGGTCTGGCGGAGCGGGCGCGGCGACGGGGGCCGCCGCGGTGGGCTCGGTCGCAGGAGCCTGGGCAACGGGCGGCTGGACCACGGGCGGCTGGGCCACGAGCGGCCGGGTCGCGGTGGCGTGGGTCACAGGCCCGGGAGCGGGCGTCGTGGCCCTGCGCGTGAATGCGCTGTGGAGCACGCCGCTCCGAGGGAGAACCGGGGAGAGCGGCGCGACAGGTGCGCGCGCCGATTGCGGCAGCGCGGTGGCCTGCACGACGAGCGGGGAAGTGGGTGCGGGCGGCAGAGAGCCCAGCACGGACGGCCTCGTCCCGGAGCCTCCCGCCAGCAGGTGGGCGAACACCGCTGCCCCCGCCACTGCGCTTGCGAGCAGAATCGCTGCCAATGCCCTGCCGATACCCGTCATGCTCTACCCCCCAGCTGCCGACAACATCACTCGAAAGAGGTATCGGCGGATCGGGACCCGACCTTGAATCTGGATCGGAATGTGGGGAATAGCCGTGGGTAGCTTCAAGTTCAAGCTCGTCGTCTACTTCCTGCTGCTCTCGCTGCTGCCGATTGCGGCGGCGTTCTGGGGGTTCGCCTCGGTGGCGGGGCAGAGCGAGACGCGGAAGGTCGATGCGCGTCTCCAGGCCGGTCTGCGGGCCTCGCTTGCCGGCTACCAGGAGCGGGCGGACGCCGCGCAGTCCACCGCGGAGGGGCTCGCACGGAACAGCACCTTCCAGGTCTACCTCGAGTCGCAGGACTTCCCGGCACTCACCGCGATGCTGCGCGAGTCCGCGAACCTGTACGTCGTCGCCTCCGGCGACGCGCTGCACGTCGGCCGTCCGCCGGGCTTCTCGGCACAACGGCAGGTCGCGGTGTTCGCCCGCCGCGGCTTCGTCGGCACGGTCACCGCCTATGTCCCCTTCGACACCGCGCTCGTGGTGGGCGTGCGCGAACGCTCGGGCTTGGCGCCTGCCGACGCGCTCGTGCTCGTGCACGGCAAGCGCATCGTCGCCTCGTCGCCCGACGTCCCCGGCGTCCTGCCGCTGGGCCCCGGCCGTACCAAGACGGTGTCGATCTCCGGCGTGCGCTACCGGGCGCTCGTGGGCCCGCCGGTCGGCGAGATCCCGGGCGTGCGCTTCGCCGTGCTCAGCCCGCAGTCGCTGATCGATGCGGCCAATTCGACGTCGCGGAACCGGCTGCTGCTCGGGCTGCTCGTGTCGCTCGCGCTCGTGTCGCTCGTCGCCTACTTCGAAGGACGCTCGATCGTCCGCACGCTGCGCAATCTCGCCGAGGCCGCGCACGCGATCGCGCGCGGCAGCCTCGCGGAGCGCGTGCCCGTGCGTGGCCGCGACGAGTTCGCGCTCCTCGGCACGGCGTTCAACGACATGGCCAATCAGCTGCAGGCCAGGCTCGGCGAGCTCGAGGACGAGAGGGGCCGGCTGCGCGACGCGATCACCCGTTTCGGCGAGGCGCTCGCTGCCTCTCACGACGTCGGCCAGCTGCTGCGCGTGATCCTCGAGGCAGCCGTCGAGGCGACGGGTGCGTCTGGTGCCAGCCTCGTTACGGCGGGCGGCGAGGCCGTCGAGAGCGGTGACCCGGCGGCGGACGGCGAGCGGCTCGAGCTGCCGATCACCGCGGGGCGCGAGACCTTCGGGACGCTTACGCTCGTCGGCGCCCACTTCGACGTCGAGCAGCGGATGGCGGCGTCGTCACTCGTGTCGCAGGCGGCGATCGCGCTCGAGAACGCGCGCCTGCACCGGATCGTCGAGCGGCAGGCACTCGTCGACGGACTCACCGGCGTCGCGAACCGCCGGCACTGCGAGGAGGCGCTCACCTCGGAGATCTCCCGCGCCGACCGTCTCGCCACGCCGCTGACGCTCGTGCTCGCCGACCTCGACGACTTCAAGGCGATCAACGACGAGCACGGCCACGCGGCCGGCGACGAGGTGCTGCGGGAGTTCGCCGCCGTGCTCCGCGCGACGCTCCGCGACTCCGACCTCGCCGGCCGCTGGGGCGGCGAGGAGTTCCTCTTGCTGCTGCCCGGGGCCGACGCGGTGGGCGGCGCCCAGCTCGCCGAGCGTGTCCGTGCGTCGCTCGCGGAGCGCTCGTTCCTCGGGCGCGACGGCGCCGTCGCCTCGGTCACCTGCAGCTTCGGCGTCGCCCAGCACCAGGCGGGCTGGGACGAGCGGGAGCTGTTCGCCGCGGCCGACCGGGCCCTGTATCGGGCCAAGCGCGAGGGCAAGAACCGGGTCGAGCTCGAGGCGCCTGTCCGGAGCTTTTAGTAGTCTCGAATCGGAATCCGGACCGAAACCCGGACCGAAACGGGCTACAATGCCCCCGAGGAGCACGCACGTGGCACGTCCCCGATCGGGAGGAAGGCTATGCCGGTAGAGACACCGTCGTTGTTCGCTGAGGTGATCAAGGATCATCTCGCGCTGAAGGAGCAGAACTCCGAGCTCGACCGGCACATGCCGATCGACCGCTACAAGGCGGAGGATCCTTTCCAGAACCATCCGCTGTTCAAGACCGAGGAGCAAGCGCGACTCGAGGAGACGATGGACGGCGAGACGCCGGACGTCGCCGCCCACAGTTCCGGCACACGCCGCATCGAAGCGGCCCTGCCCTGGCCCGGCGAGGAGACCGCGGCAGCCGCGGCGCCTCCTGCGGCAGAGATCGAGGACTCAGGCTTCTGGGCCGTCGACCGCGCCCGGGACTTCGACTGGGGCGACTAGCAGGTCCCCGGCGGCGCGAACGCGCTGCCGCAGCAGGACCGCCTTTTTCGGGCGGCGGCCAGACGGTCGCCGCCCTTTTTGCGTCTCGGGCCAGGGCGCGCTGATCACTCGGTCGGGGGACGGCATGGCGTCGCGAGAGCAGCGATGCTGAGGGAGCCCGGATCCCAAGGCACGTACGAGGAGCTCGACCTGCGGCAGGCGCCCGTCAATCCTGCGGGGCGCGCGTGGTAGTGCGCCCCGAGCCTCATCTCCGGCTGCTGCCGGAAGGTTCGACCATGCCCGCGGCGCCGGCGCTCGTCGAGTCGTACCGCCGCCTCGCCGACGTCTTCCACGAGGTACTCGCGGAGCAGAGCCTCGACGCGCTGCTCGTCCGCATCGCCGACACGCTCGCCGACCTGATCCCGCACGACACCCTGACCATCTACGAGGCCGACGAGGCGCAGGGCATGCTCACGCCGATGCTCGTACGCGACGAGTACGCCGACGAGATCATGCAGAACCGGATCGGCTTCGACGAGGGCATCACAGGTTGGGCGGCGCAGCACCGCGAGGCGATGCTCGTCAATCGGGCGCACCTCGATCCGCGCGTGAGCTTCGTGCCGGGGACACCGATCGACCCGGAAGCGCTCATCTCGATCCCCCTGATCTCCCGATCCCAGATCAAGGGAGTGCTCAACATCTATCGGGTCGGCGACGACGGGCAGTTCACGGAGGACGAGTTCGCGCTCGCGAAGCGGTTCGCCGACGCCGCGGCGCTCGCGCTCGACAACGCGCAGATTCGCGCGAGTCTCGAGCTCCAGGCGCAGACCGACTCCCTCACCGGCCTCTTCAACCACCGCA
The DNA here is from genome assembly GCA_031394165.1 of Actinomycetes bacterium. GTDB lineage: Bacteria > Actinomycetota > Thermoleophilia > Gaiellales > Gaiellaceae > Palsa-739. Next base: position 3,482 of record JANMWV010000173.1, on the reverse strand, counting down.
CCTTTCACGAGCGACTGCTGAACGCCCTGCAGGAGGCGAGCCGCACGCACCGGCCCGTCGCAGTACTGATGCTCGACATCGACAACTTCAAGCGGGTCAACGACGTACACGGGCACGGTGTCGGCGATGAGGTGCTGCGCCTGCTCGCCGAGACGCTGCGCACCTGCGTCCGGCCGGATGACGTCGTCTGCCGGCTGGGCGGCGAGGAGTTCGGCGTGATCATGGGCGCGTGCGAGGGCTCCGATGCGGTGCGCGTCGCGGAGCGCATCGTCGCCCGCGCGGGCGAGGTCGAGGTGCCGGCCGTCGGCTCGGTGACGGTTTCGGTCGGCCTCGCGCGCGGACCGGAGCACGCGATGAATCCGCGCGAGCTCACCGCGTGCGCCGAGGCCGCAATGATGACGGCGAAGGCGCAGGGCAAGAACCGCATCGTCCTCTACGAGGACGGCAGCATCGAGCGCCCCGACGAGCCGCCACAGGCGCGCGACGTCCGCTCGATCGCGCACCTCAAGCTGCTGCAGAGCCTCAGCGGCAAGCTCAACCGGCTCAACGACGTGCGCGAGATCGGAGACGAGATCGCTGCCGAGCTCCGCTCGCTCATCGATTACCACAACTGCCGCGTGTGTGTCGTCGACGGTGACGATGTCGTACCCGTTGCATTCCGCGGCGACCTCGCCGCCGAGACGCTCGCACTGCCGCTCGAGCTGCTGCGCGCGAAAGTCGGCCACGGCATCACCGGGCGCTGCGCCGAGACGGGCGAGTCGCTGTTGATCGGCGACGCGGCCAACTGCGAGTTCGGCCACCGGATTCCGGGCACGCCCGTGATCGAGGAGTCCCTCTTGGCGGTGCCGCTGCGCTACGGCTCACGCGTGGTCGGTGTCATCGTCGTCTCGAAGCTCGGCCTCGACCAGTTCGACGAGGACGACATGCGTCTCCTCGAGGTGCTCGCCGGCCACGCTGCGGTCGCGGTCGAGAATGCGAGTCTCTACGAGTCGGCGCGCCGTGAGGCCGAGAGCGCGACGTCGCTGCTCGAGTTCGGGCGCGAGCTCGCAACGGCCGCGAACGTCGACGACATCCTCCAGCGCGTCGTCGAGCTCACCGCCGACCTGCTTGCCTCGCGGCGAACGTCCGTCTGGCTCCAGGATGCCGACGGCCTGCTCGCGCCCCACAAGCTGCACGGGTACACGCCTGACGAGCGCGCTCTCGTCGAGTCGTGGCGGTTCGATCCCGAGCGTGCGCGAGAGGTCCTGAGCGTGGGACTGGAGCCCTTCGTGCTCGACCCGTCGCAATGGTCGCGGATCGAGGGCGACCCGCTCGAGCCCGGCGCCTCGTACGCGGTCGCGCCGATCGACGTGGATGGGCGCGTCGGCTGCATCGTCGCTGCGCTTCCGGCCGAGGAGCTCGGCGAGCGCGAGCTGCGGCTGCTCGGCGGCCTCGCGCACCAGGCGAAGCTCGCGATCGCCAACGCGAGCAACTACGAAGGGCTCGAGCAGACGTTCGTCACGACGGTAGAGGCGCTTGCGAACGCACTCGAGGCGAACGACGAGTACACGTCGCGCCACGCGCGGTGGATCACCGATCTCTCGTTGCGCGTCGGTCGTGAGCTCGGCCTCGAAGACCGCGAGCTGAAGCATCTCGAGCTCGCTGCGCTGTTGCACGACATCGGCAAGATCGGCATCCCGAGCGACGTGCTCTCGAAGCCCGGGCGCCTGACGGCCGGCGAGCGCCGCCTGATCGAGACCCATCCGGCGCTCGGCGAGAAGATCATCGCGCCGATCGAGCGCCTCGAGGCCGTGCGGCCGATCGTCCGGCACTGCCACGAGCGCTGGGACGGACGCGGGTACCCCGACGGAGTCGCGGGTGAGCAGATCCCGCTCGAGTCGCGGATCATCGCTGTCTGCGACGCGTATCACGCGATGACGACCGACCGGCCGTATCGCAAGCGGCTCAGCCATCCCGAGGCTGTCCGACGCCTTCGTGAGGGAGCCGACTCGCAGTTCGACCCGCGCGTCGTCGCGGTCTGCATCGACGTGCTTCGCGAGCTCCGCGCGCGCTAAGCAAGCGGCGGCGAAGCCGCCGCTTGCTTACGCCGCGAGGTCATGAGCGAGGCGGCGGAACGGCCCGTCCTCGGCGAGCAGCTCGCGCTCGGTTCCGCGTTGCACGATGTGCCCTCGCTCGATGACGACGATCTCGTCGGCACGGCGAACGGTGGAGAGGCGGTGCGCGATGATGATCGACGTGCGGCCGCGCAGCAGCCGGTCGAGCGCGCGCTCGATCAGCACCTCGGTCGGCCGGTCGATGTTCGACGTCGCCTCGTCGAGGATCAGGATGCGCGGGTCGGCGAGCAGCGCCCGCGCGATCGAGATCAGCTGGCGCTCGCCGGCCGACAGTCCCGAGCCGCCTTCGCGTACCGCGTGGTCGAGCCCGCCGCTGACGCGCGCGGCCACGCGGTCGACGCCGACCGCGGCTGCCGCCGCCTCGACCTCTGCGTCCGTCGCGTCCGGCTTGCCGAAGCGGATGTTCGAGGCGATCGTGCCGCTGAAGAGGAACGGATCCTGCAGCACGACGCCGAGCTGGCGGCGGTACGAGCGCAGCGCGACCTCGCGCAGGTCGACGCCGTCGACACGTACCGCGCCGGAGTCGGGATCGTAGAACCGCCCGACGAGTCGCGCGAGCGTCGACTTTCCGCCGCCCGATTCGCCGACGAGCGCGAGACAGCCGCCGGCGGGCACCGTGATGTCGACGGCGTGCAGCACCGGCTCCTTGCCGTAGGCGAACGTCACCTCGTCGATCTCGAGGTCGCCCGCGATGCGCGGTAGCACATGCGCGTGCTTGCGCTCGCGGATCTCCGGCTCCTCGTCGAGGATCGCGGCGATCTTCACCATTGCCGCTGCGCCCGACTGGAGCTGCCCATACACGTCGGAGAGCTCCTGCAGAGGCTGGAACACGAGCTGCAGCAGGTAGAGCGCCGTGATCAGCGTCCCGATCGTGATCGAGTGGTGCGCGAGCAGCGTCGAGCCGGCATAGAGCACGGCGCCCGTCGCGACGACGCCGAGGAACTCGATCGACGGGAAGAAGATCGAGAAGATCTTCTGCGTGTAGATGTTCTGCGTGCGGTTCGCGGCGTTCAGCTCGTCGAACTGCGCCTGAAAGCTCCGCTCGCGGTTGAACGCCTGCACGACCGCCATGCCCGACACCGACTCGGCGATCTGCGCGGTGACGGCTGCGATCCGGTTGCGGGTCTCGACGAGCGCGACGTGCGACGTGCGCTGGAACCAGCGCGTCAGGATGAGCGCGGGCGGGACGACGGCGAAGACGACGAGGCCGAGCCGCCAGTCGGCGATCAGCAAGGCGATCACCGCGGCCGGGAGCAGCACGAGGTTCGCGACGAGCGTCGGCATCCCCTGGGAGAGCACGTCGGAGACGGCGTCGACGTCGCTCGTCAGGCGCGAGATGATCCAACCCGCCTTCTGCTGCGAGAAGTA
>JANMWV010000110.1:0-2387 GCA_031394165.1 Actinomycetes bacterium | reverse complement strand
AGACCGCCCGGATGTACCGCATCCATCAGCTCGGCGCGGCCCGTCACGCCGGCGAGCGGCAGCCCGCCGCCGAGCGACTTGCCGGAGACGATCAGGTCGGGCTCGACGCCGTAGTGCTCGATCGCCCAGATCGGCCCCGTGCGGCCGCACCCGGCCTGCACTTCGTCGTCGACGTAGAGGATCCCGTGCCGCCCGCAACGCTCCTTCAGCGCGGCGATGAACTCCGGCGGCATCGGGATGAAGCCGCCTTCGCCCTGCACCGGCTCGAGCACGAAGCACGCGACCTCGTTCGGGTCGACGTCCTGCCGGAAGAGCAGCTCGAGGCCGGCGAGCGCGTCCTCGGTGCTCACGCCGCGATACGGATACGGCGCCGGCGCCCGGTAGACGTCGGTCGCGAGCGGGCCGAAGCCCTGTTTGTAGACGAGCTTCGAGGTCATCGCCATCGTCAGGTTCGTGCGCCCGTGGAAGGCGCGGTCGAAGACGACGACCCCTGCGCGGCCCGTCGCGGCGCGCGCGATCTTGACTGCGTTCTCGATCGCCTCGGCTCCGGAGTTGAGCAGCAGGCTCTTGGTCGCCGCCTCGCCCGGCCAGAGCTCGTCGAGGCGGCGGCACAGCGCGATGTACGGCTCGTACAGGCCGACCATGAAGCACTGGTGGAGATAGCGGTCGACCTGCTCGTGGATCGCCCGCACGACGCCCGCGGGCCCGTGGCCGAGGTTCTGGCAGGCGATGCCCCCGGCGAAGTCGAGGTACTCCCGGCCGTCGGCGTCCCAGACCTTGGCGCCCCAGGCGCGGGTGACGACGAGCTGTGGCGTCGAGACGCCGCGCGGAACGTAGCGTTCGCGCGCCTGGAGCACCTCGTCGGTGGACGCCTGGTGGTCGACCTGCATCAGCGCTGGAGATTATCTCCTGGCGGGATGCACGTTTTCAACGGGCATCAGTCACGCATTGCGTGGCGAGCGGCTCGAATTCCTGCGCAATGCGTGGTCGGGGTAGGCTCCGAGGCCATGCGTCCGCTCTCGCCGCAGTTTCGGCCGTACGGCTGGGCGCTCTCGACGCGCGAGATCGCGAAGCTCGCCGGGATCGGCCCCGGCGAGGTGTTGCGCTTCGACGGCAACACGCCGCCGGAGCCGCCGCCGACGGCGACCCTCGAGACGGTCGCTCACGCGCTCGAGCGGATCAACGCGTACCGGCACGGCGGCTTCCCCGAGCTGCTCCGGGCGATCGCCGACTACAACAGCGTTGCGCCCGAACAGGTCGTGCTCGGCGCCGGCGCGGACGACATCCTCATGCTCTGCGCCCGGGCGTATGCGGGCCCGGGCGACCGGATCGCCATTGCGTACGAGCCTTCGTATCCGCTCTACCGGGTCGCCGCGTGGGTCGCCGGGGCGGACGTCGGCGACGACGACCCGGTGCTGACCTTCGTCTGCCGGCCGCACAACCCCACCGGTGCGCTCGTCGATCTGCCGTCGGCGCGCCCGCTCGTCGTCGACGAGGCGTACTTCGAGTACGCTGGCGAGACCGCCGTACCGCTGCTCGATGACGGAGTGATCGTCGTCCGGACGTTCTCGAAGGCGTTCGGCCTCGCGTCTGCGCGCGTCGGCTACGCCCTCGCATCCGTGGCTGTCGCGGCGGAGTTGAATGCGCGCCAGGAGCCGGCGCCCGTGTCGACGATCTCCGCCGCGCTCGCGCTCACCGGGCTCGAGGCCGGCCCGCCCGACGTGTCGGCGACGATCGCCGAGCGCGAGCGGCTCGCAGAAGGACTGCGGTCGCTCGGCCTCGAGCCGCTGGCGTCCTGGACGAACTTCCTGCTCGTGCGGCACGAGCGGGCAGCTGAGCTTGCGGACGGGCTGTTGCGTCGCGGCCTGCCGGTGCGGCCGTCGCCGGGCGCGATCCGCATCACGGTGCATCGCCCGGACGCGGACGACCGTCTGCTCGGGGCGCTGGAGGAACTACTCGGCTAGCCGGCGGAGGTGACGCCGGAGAGCACGTAACTGTCGCCGTCGCGGCGGCAGACGACGCCGACGTGCGCGCCGAGCGTGAGCTTCGCGGCCGCTGCGGCCGAATCCGTGGCCGCCGTAATCCTGCAGCGGAGCGCGTCGCCGCCGGCGTCGGGCTTGACCGTGACGGAGTCACCGGACAGCGTCGTGACGACTCCGATCGCGGTCCGGCGGTCGGGGCTCGTCGTGGGGGGAGGCGTCGGGGCGGGTGCCGTCGTCGTGGGAGGCGCGGGCGTATCGATCCGCTGCACGGAGATCAGCGCGGGGTGGGCGCCGGTGCCACCGCAGACGATGAGGACGTACGCGCCGACCGGTGCGCCTTCCTGGAGCGAGTGGAGCTGGCCGTCGGTGATCGAGCAGGTCAGCGCGCTGCCGTCGGGGCGGGTG
>JANMWV010000093.1:0-8627 GCA_031394165.1 Actinomycetes bacterium | reverse complement strand
GACTTCTTGTACGGCCGGTTCGGCTGGAGGCCGGCTTCGTGCATGCCGTACAGCACGCGGCGGTGCACCGGCTTCAGTCCGTCGCGCACGTCCGGGAGGGCGCGCGAGACGATGACCGACATCGCGTAGTCGAGGAAGCTCGACCGCATCTCCTGCTCGAGCTCGCGCGGCTCGACACGGCCGCGATCGAGCGCCCCGGTATCCAGCTCAGACATTACGCATCACAGCCAACAGAGCGTCTCCTACACATCAAGGAACTTCACGTCCTTGGCGTTCTCCTCGATGAACAGGCGGCGCGGCTCGACCTGGTCGCCCATGAGCATCGAGAACAGCTGATCAGCCGCGTGCGCATCCTCCACGTCGACGCGGATCATCAGCCGCTTCGCCGGGTCCATCGTCGTCTCCCAGAGCTGCGACTCGTTCATCACACCGAGGCCCTTGAAGCGCGACAACTGGATGCCGACCTCCTTCGCGAGGTCGAGGGCCGAGCTGCGGAGCGCCGAGAACGTCTGTGCGTCGCCCGACTTCTTGCCGAGCTGCAGCTTGAAGGGCGGCGGTCCCGCGACTTCGATGAGCCTCGCATGCGCCTTACGCAGGTGTGTGTAGATCGGGGACGAGAGCAGCTCGGACGTGAGCAGCACGTGCTCCGCCGAGGACGTCGACTCCTCGACGACCTTGACGTGCAGCCCGTCGGCGTCCTTGCCGAGCACCGACAGCGTGTAGCCGTTCGCCGGCAGGCTCTTCAGCGCGCCTTCGACGGCGTCCGGCGTGAGCGCCTCCAGCTCGACGAGCCGGTGCGAGATCACGAGATCGGCGGCGTGATGGCCGAAGTCCGCCCGCAAGCGAGCCGACCAGCCCTCGAACTCGGCGAGCGCGCTCGTGAACTTCTTCCAGCGCGCCTCGGTGAGCTTGACCTGGTTGCCGTCGCGGTCGGTCACCTCGAGCTCGTCGAAGCGCTCGCGCACGAGCAAGTCCTCGAGCTGCGAGTCCTTCTCGAAGTAGTACTCCTGGTTGCCGAGCTTGACCTTGTAGAGCGGTGGCACCGCGATGTAGATGTGGCCGCGCTCGAACAGCTCCTTCATGTGCCGGTACAGGAACGTGAGCACGAGCGTGCGGATGTGCGAGCCGTCGACGTCGGCGTCGGTCATGAGCACGATCCGGTGGTACCGCAGGCCTTCGTTGCTGAACTCGTCGCCGATGCCCGTGCCGATCGCGGTGATCATCGCCTGGATCTCGTTGTTCGAGAGCACCTTGTTGATGCGGTTCTTCTCGCTGTTGATGATCTTGCCGCGCAGCGGCAGGATCGCCTGGTATGTGCGGTCGCGGCCCATCTTCGCGGAGCCGCCGGCGGAGTCGCCCTCGACGATGAAGAGCTCGGCCGACGCGGGGTCGCGAATCGAGCAGTCTGCGAGCTTGCCCGGCAGTGACGAGCTGTCGAGCGCCGACTTGCGCCGCGTCAGCTCGCGCGCCTTGCGCGCGGCCATGCGCGCGCGCATTGCGGCGATCGCCTTGTTGATGATCGCGCGGGCCTCCTGCGGGTTCTCCTCGAGGAACTGCGCGAGCTGCGCGTTCACGGTCGTCTGCACGAGACCTTCGACGCCGGGATTGCCGAGCTTCGTCTTCGTCTGACCCTCGAACTGCGGATTGCGGAGCTTCACCGAGACGACAGCCGCGAGGCCCTCGCGCACGTCCTCGCCCTCGAGCTTCTCGTCCTTCTTCAGCAGCTTCATGTCGAGCGCCTTGCGGTTGAGCGTGCTCGTGAGCGCGCTGCGGAACCCGGAGAGGTGGGAGCCGCCCTCGACGGTGTTGATGTTGTTGGCGAACGTGAAGACCGACTCCTGGTAGGAGTTGTTCCACTGCATCGCGACTTCGACCGCGCCCTGATCGGTCTCGCCCTCGAAGTAGACGATGTGCTTGTGGATCGGGTCCTTCTGCTCGTTGATGTACGCGACGAAGTCCTTGATGCCGCCCTCGTAATGGAACTCGACGGTCTTGCCGTCGGCGCGCTCGTCGGTGAGCTTGATGTGCAGGCCCTTCGTGAGGAACGCGGTCTCGCGCAGCCGCTGCGAGACGGTCGGCGCCTCGACGTCGATCGCCTCGAAGATCTCCGTGTCGGGCATGAAAGAGATCGTCGTGCCCGTGTCTTCCGGCGCTGCGTCGCCGATGATCTCCATGTCACCCTGCGGGACGCCGCGCGCGAACTCCTGGCGGTACGCCTTGCCGTCGCGACGAACGTCGGCGATGAGCCACTCCGAGAGCGCGTTCACGACCGAGAGACCGACGCCGTGCAAGCCGCCGGACACCTTGTAGCCGTCGCCACCGAACTTGCCGCCGGCGTGCAGCTTCGTGAGCACGACCGTCAACGCGGGCAGGTCTTGATCGGGCATGAAGTCGACCGGGATGCCGTGACCCCAGTCGCACACGGTCACGGAATGGTCCGGATGGAGGGTCACGTCGATGCGGTCGTTGCGGCCGGCGAGCGCCTCGTCGACGGAGTTGTCGACGACCTCATAGACGAGGTGGTGGAGACCGCGCAGACCCGTCGAGCCGATGTACATGCCCGGCCGGAGCCGAACGGGCTCGAGGCCCTCGAGAACGGTGATGTCTTTTGCGGAGTAGGCGTCTTCAGTCATGAAAAAAGCCCTGCAAATAGCGCATTTGCGGGCGAAGTCAAGTGTATCAGAACGAGCGGCGGTTCGAGCGTTCTGCAGCCGCTCTCGCGAGGCTCGCGCGGGCCGCGCGCGCGACCAACTCGCGGAGCTCGGCGTCCTCGATCTCGGACGCCCACTCAGCGGCGTCACGCGCCTGTTCCAGCGTCGCCTGCGGCGGCGTGCGAAGCTCGGGATCTTCGAGCTCGGGTGCCGCTTCCGGAAGCGGCCCCGGCGCGAATTTCAGCTTCGGCTTCGTCGGCAGCCGCGACGAGATCTCGGCAGCGCGCTGCGTCAGCTCGAAGCCCCACACAGCGTCGCGCGTGTTCACGAGCAGCGTGCCGTCGCGCGTGAAACGCGCAGGCCACGCGTGCCGCGCGATCTCCGCACCGACGGCCGCGGGCCAGGCCGCAACCGTGTCGCCGATGCCGCCCTGCGGACCGAAGCGCGCAAGCTCGCCCTTCAGCTCGTCGCCGAGCCGGTCCATCACGCGGCCTCGCGCACGGCGCCAACAGTGACCCGGAGCAACTGATCGGGCTCGGCCGGCAGCATCGCCGCGTCGGTCGCGGTGATCAACGCCTGGCCGACGCGCGCCACGTGTGCCGCGAGGATCAGCCGCCGCTCCGGATCGAGCTCCGACAGCACGTCGTCGAGCAGGAGCAGCGGCGGCGTTCCGCCGCGCTCGACGATCAGCTCTGCTTCGGCAAGCAGGAGCGCGAGCACCGCCAGACGCTGCTCGCCCTGCGAGCCGTAGCTGCGCAGCTCGCGTACACCGGAGGCGATCACCACGTCGTCGAGATGCGGCCCGAGGCCCGTGACGCCGCGGTCGAGATCGCGGTCGAGCCGCTCGTCCAGCGCGGCGACCGACACGGGGCCGCCGTCGTAGCGCAGCTCACCCTCGGGCAGCCCGAGCTCTGCAGCACGCGTCGCGAAGTGCGGCGACAGGAGCTGCAGCAACTCGCGGCGGGCGGCAACGAGCTCCGTGCCGAGCTCCACCACCTGCGCCGTCCACGGAGCGAGAGCCTCACGAGACGAGTGCCCCACAGCAACGCGCCGCAACGAGGCGTTGCGTTGCGCAACCGCTGCGCTGTAGTCGGCAGCGAGCAGTGCCCGTGCGGGCGAGAGACGGCCGATCGACCGGTCGAAGTAGGCGCGGCGCGCAGCAGGCGCACCCTTCACAACGCCGAGGCGGTCGGGGGTGAACACGAGCGTCGTCGTCTCCGCTCGCAGCAGATCCGCGGCGCGCAGCGGAGCGCCGTTCACCTTTGCACGCTTGCCCGAGCCCGCCTCGACGACGAGCTCGACCTCGATCGGCACCGTCTTATTCGGAGCCGTGTCATTCGGAACCGTGCCGCGGTGACCGCGCACCAGAACGCGCGTCGCCGCCGCGCCGAAGCGGATCAGCTGCAGGTCGTTGCGTGTGCGCGGCGAGAAGCCCTGTGTGCCGACGTGCAGGGCCTCGAGGAGGTTCGTCTTCCCCACGCCGTTCGGGCCGACAGCGAGCACGAGGCCGGGACGCAGGCCGAGCTCGAGCCTCGCATACGAGCGGTAGTCGACGAGCGAGATCGTGTCGACAATCAGATCGTGTCGTTGATCAACCGGGAAGGCGGATCGGCATGACGAGGTAGGTGAAGTCGTCGCCCTCGCCCTGGATCACCGCCGGCCGGAGTGGGCTGATCAATTTCACGCGCACGTCGTCGCCCTCGAGCGACTCGAGTCCGTCCCGCAGGAAGTCGGCGTTGAACCCGATCTCGAGCGTCTCGCCGGTGAACCCGATGGGCATCGACTCCTTGGACTCGCCCACCTCGTGCGTCCGCGCGATCACCGTCAGCTCGCCCTCGGCGAAGCGAACCTGGAGCGGCGTGGAGCGCTGGATCATCACCGAGGCGCGGCGGACGACGTCGAGCAGCTCAAGGCGCGAGACGGTCAGCTCGTACTCGAACGCCTCCGGCAACAGCTGCTTGTAGTTCGGAAATTGTCCGTCGATGCGGCGGGTGGTCAGCCACACGCCTGACGTCGCGAAGATCACCTGGTTCTCGTGCACGCCGACCTCGACCTCGTCGCCGGCGGTGGCAATCCGGGCGAGCTCCTGAAGCGCACGGGCCGGGACGATCGCTTCGAGTTCGGGCACCGTACCCTCGAGCGCCGTCTCTTTGACCGCAAGGCGGTACGAGTCGGTGGCCGCCATGACGAGCATGCCGGCGGTGAACTGCACGAGGATGCCCGTGAGCACGGGGCGCGACTCGTCGCGTGAGGCCGCACGCGCGACGCGGCCGATCGTCTCGAGCAGCGGCTGACGCTCGACGGCGAACGTCGTCACCGCATCGAGCTCGGGCAGTCGCGGGAAGTCTTCGGGGTTGTACGTGTGCAGCGTGTAGCCCGCACTACCGGACGTGATGTGGACGACCGATTCGGAGGGCTTGTGCTCGATCAACACCTCGTCAGCCGGCAGCAGCCGCACGATGTCCGCGAACGTCTTGCCCGGCAGGACGATCGCACCGTCACCGGCGACTTGCGCAGGCAGCGTTGCGCGCAGCGAAAGCTCCATGTCGGTCGCTGCGATGCGCAGTCCGGCGCCTTCCGGCTCGATCAGGATTCCCGAGAGGATCTGCACGGACGTTCGCGTGGACACGGCACGCGAAACGACCCCGACCGCCTGGACGAGCGCGTCCTTCGAGCAGGTGATCTTCAGTCCGCTTCCCACAGAGGAGCCCACGGTCTCTTTAGTTTCAATCATTTAGATAATCCTTGTAGAGGTAGTAGAGCGTGTGGATGACGGGGAAGACGTCGTGAACGGGCTTGGTTGAGCCGGATCTGCCTGGGAGGGGACCTGGGGACAGATCGATGCTTTGCACAGGCTCACAGGGTCACCGGACTTGCTTTACACGTGCGGTCAGTTCTTGCACCAGGTTGTACACAGACCTGTCCTCACGAATCAAGCGGGCAATCTTCGACGTTGCATGGATGACGGTCGTATGGTCGCGACCCCCGAACTCCTTGCCGATGCGCGGCAGTGAGGAGTCCGTCAGCTCACGCGAAAGGTACATCGCAACCTGCCGCGGATAGACGATGTTCTGTGACCGCCTGTCGCCGCAGAGCTCTTCGAGTGAGAGGTTGAAGCGCTCCGCGACGAGGTCCTGGATCCGCTTGATCGAGACCTCCGCCGCCTCACCCTGGGGAAACACGTCCTTCAGGACGTCCTGGGCGAGCTCGACCGACATGGCGCGTCCTGTGAGCGACGAGAAGGCGACCACACGCGTGAGCGCGCCTTCGAGCTCGCGGATGTTCGTCGAGACGCGACTGGCGATGAACGTCAGCACCTGAGGATCGGAGATGTGAATGCCGTCGGTCTTGACTTTCTTGCGCAGGATCGCGATGCGCGTCTCGAGATCGGGGGGCTGGATGTCGGTGATCAACCCCCATTCGAACCGGCTGCGGAGCCGTTCCTCGAGGGTCGCGATGTCCCGTGGCGGGCGGTCGCTCGACATGACGATCTGGGAGCCGGCCTCGTAGAGCGAGTTGAAGGTGTGGAAGAACTCCTCCTGGATGCGCTCCTTGTGCTCGAAGAACTGGACGTCGTCGATCATCAGCACGTCGTAGGTGCGATAGCGCTGCTTGAAGCCTTCGATGCGCTTGTCGCGGAGCGAGTTGATGAAGTCGTTCATGAACGTCTCGCTCGTCACGTAGCGGACGGTGAGATCCGAGGTGTGCTCGCTGACGTACTGGGCGATCGCCTGGAGCAGGTGCGTCTTGCCGAGCCCGGTGCCGCCGTAGATGAACAGCGGGTTGTACGCCTGGGCCGGCGCTTCGGCGACCGCGAGCGCGGCCGCGTGGGCGAACCGGTTCGAGGAGCCGATCACGAACGAGTCGAAGGTGTACTTCGCGTTGAAGCCGCCGCTCTCCGCCCGGCCCGGGATTCGCTCGATCGGCACCGGCGGGGCGACTGCGGGCTCGCCGCCGTCCAGATCGACGCCGTCGGTCTCGTCGGAGTGGGAGTGCGCGGTCGTTCCGGCCTCGCTCACCCGCAACTCGATCGGCCGCTCGGCGCCGGTGACGTCGCGCAGCGCAGCGCCGATGAGCCCTCGGAAATGGCCCTCGATCCAGTCGCGCGTGAAGTCGTTCGGGACGCCGAGGACGAAGCACTCGTCGGAGAGCTCGAGGCCTGTGACCTCGCCGAACCACGTGTTGTACGTCGTGTCGTTGAGGGAGCCTCTGAGCCGACCGGCGACCTCGCTCCACAGACTGTCGGCCGTCAGCTCAATTTGGTGCTCCATCCCGCTGCCAGCCTCCCCCTCGTGAACCCGACGGCGAGCATAGCAGCGTCCTGAGCAGAGACAAAACGCGGCGATTTGCAGGTCTTTATCAGAGGACCCCAATCCCTCCACAGCTGTGGAAAGTGGTGGGGGAAACTCCGCTTTCGCGCTTCGCTCCGCGGCCGCTGCCTGTGGAGAAGTCGGTGGACGACTCTCGTCTATACTGGCCGCCTCGCTGGCCGCCAACTCGATGTTTCGGAGCCGATTCTTCCCATGAAACGTACGTACCAGCCCAACGTCCGACGCCGCGCGAAGAAGCACGGCTTTCGCAACCGCATGTCCACCAAGGCCGGGCGGATGATCCTCAAGCGCCGCCGCTCCAAGGGCCGCTCCAAACTCTCCGCGTAACGCGACCCCGCGTAAGCTGGTGTCGTGAAGCGCGCGAACCGCCTGTCCCGCTCCCGGGACTTCGACGCTGTCTACCGGCAGGGCCGCTCGGTGTCGTCGCGCTTCCTCGTCCTCTACTGGTTTCCGCACGAGGATCCGGCCGCGCCGCGGTTCGGCTTCTCCGTGCCGAAGGCCGTGGGCGGCGCCGTCGAGCGCAACCGGATCAAGCGGCAGCTCCGCGAGGTCTGGCAGGAGCGCCTCGACCGCGTGCCGGCCGGCAACGACTACGTGTTGATCGTGCGCGCCGGCCTGCCGGACGCCGTGACGGCGAACGGCTACGAGTGGCTCGGCGAGCGGGTCGACGAGGTGCTTTCACTGACGAAGGTAGCGGCCTGATGTACCGCGTCGGCGTCGCCGCGGTCTGGCTCTATCGCGTCACCTTCGGCGCTCTCTTCCCGACGACGTGTAAGTACCACCCGTCGTGCTCGCAGTACGCCGTCGACGCGTTGCGGGCGAAGGGGCTCATCCGCGGGAGCGCGCTCGCCGCCTGGCGTCTCCTGCGCTGCAACCCGTGGAGCCACGGAGGGTTCGACCCGGCACCGCCCCGGACTGTTCGATGAACGGCGTCCTCTCCTACATCGTCGCCTCGCCGCTGACGCCGCTCGAGCACGCAGCGCGCACCGTCCTCGACTGGCTGCACGGGACGATCGGCCTCTCGTGGGCCTGGTCGATCGTCGCGCTGACGGTGATCGTGCGGATGATCCTCGTGCCGCTGACCGTGAAGCAGATCCACTCGATGCAGAACCTGCAGCGCTATGCGCCGCAGATGAAGGAGATCCAGAAGAAGTACAAGCAGGACAAGCAGAAGCAGAACGAAGAGCTGATGAAGTTCTACAAGGAGAACCAGATCAACCCGGCGGCGTCGTGCCTGCCGATGCTGGTTCAGCTCCCCGTCTTCATCGCCCTCTACTACGCGCTGCGCGCGTTTGCGAAGGAGCCCGCTGCGCTGCATCCGGGCAGCCTCTCCTTCCTCCATTTCATCCCGTCGATCGCCGACCACACGACGTCCCATTGGGGCGGCTTCGTCTTGCTCGTGATCTATGTGGCGAGCCAGATGGCCTCGACCCTCTTCATGGCGACGACGGTCGACAAGATGCAGCGGTACCTGTTCATGGGCATGCCGCTCGTGTTCGTGTTCGTGATTGCCCGCTTCCCGGCCGGGCTCGTTCTCTACTGGGTGACGACGAACCTGTGGACGGTCGGCCAGGGCCTGATTACGCGCCGGCTGGTGCCGAAGACGCCGCCGCCGCTCGTCGAGAAGAAGAGCTCGCGCACGCCG
>JANMWV010000079.1:0-1667 GCA_031394165.1 Actinomycetes bacterium | reverse complement strand
CCAAGCCTGCGGCGTCTGAGGCTGTTTTCCAGCGGTGCCCGCCGCGCACAGAGCAGAGGAATCGGCGCACGACCAGCAGTCTCCTCTTGGGGGCGGTACGGCACAACGACGAATGCGAGGACGGCGTGCTCCCTCTGGTAGCCAGCGTTCACGAATGTCCTGTGAGCGTCTTGGCTGTACGCGGCGACCCCGCGTGGTTACAAGCTCCCTCCCTGGCTAGGATCCGCCGGTGGCGCCCGGGGACGTTGAGTCGGCGTTCGCGCAGGCGGCCGCCGAGGATGGGATCCTGCTCGGGAGCCGGTCGTTCGACTGGCTGTGCGAGCAGGGCCACGTCGGGCTCGAGCGCGTCGCGAAGGCGCGGCGCGATCCGGCGCTCGTCGCGCCCGTGACGGCGGCGCTCGAGCGGCTCGGCGCGATCTACGCTCGCCTCAACGGCGACGTGTCGGTGCTGCACGCGTCGCGCGAGAACCTTCTGCTCCCGGTCGAGCTCGTGCACGGGCCAACGGGAACCGTGATCGAGGTGGACGAGTCGCCGCACTTCACCTCGTTCCGCCTGGCGGCACTCGAGCTCTACCCCGACGACGCGACCGTCGCGTTCGACCTGGACGCGCACAAGGAGCTGTGCCGCGCCTGGTGCGCGAGGACCGACGGCCTCGACCGTGGGCTGCCGGCCAAGGGTTTCGGCTTCGGCGGGCTGCAGCGGGAGCGCGCGTACCGCGACGCGCTCCTCGACCTGGCGGCTCCGGCGGTGGGCCACCCGCCGGTCGTGCGGATCGCCGCCGTGGACGGCGACGGAGCAGCCGCGTACGGCCGCCACCGGGCGATGCTGCTCAGGCTGCTCGGCTAGCCCGACTTGGAGAGCTCGTACCCGTCGATCACGGAGACGTTGACGGTCGAGCACCGCCCGCAGCGGACGCGGACCTTCTTCGTCATCTGCGCCGGGTTCATCGCCACCGCGAGGACGTTGCCGCACGTGACGCACACGTAGTCGTCCGGGCCGTTGCCATGGAAGACGGGCCGGTCGGGATCCTCCTGGATCGCGGTTCCGCCGTCGGGCGGCGCCTCGCCTTCGAGGATCTGTCGCATCGTGATGCGCATCTGCCGGATCAGAGTGCGCCGAGCTTGCCGGCGAAGTCGTTGATCAGCGCGTCCAGCACGCCGACGACGACCCCCTCGCCCATCGACGCAGCCTTGCCGGTGATCTGCGCGTGCGTATGGATCGTGCCGCCGCCGTCGGTGAGCGCGAATGCGACATCGGCGTTCGCGTGCCCCTGGCCGCCGGCCTCCTTCGACTTGACGCGCATCAGCGCGGTGTGGGCGGTAGCGTCCTGCTCGACGATCTCCACGGTGCCGGTGAATGTCATCGACATCGCTCCCATCTTCACCTTGATCTCCGCCTTGACGGAGGTCGGCCCGATCGTCTCGAGCACGCTACCCCCTTCGACGCACGGCACGACGCGGCCGAGGTCGAGCATCGTCGCGAAGCTCTCGTCGATCGGCCGGGCGGTGGCGAAGGGATGATCGAGCTCGACGGCCATGTCGTAGCGATCTTAGAGTCTGGCGTAGGCTGCACGCATGTCACTCCCGCCGGGCACGCACACGTTCGGGCCGTCGAACGGCACCCTGGCGGTGCGGACGGGGCGCACGGGCGCCGCGGCCAAGGCCGG
>JANMWV010000596.1:0-1567 GCA_031394165.1 Actinomycetes bacterium | reverse complement strand
TCCATGTGCGCACGTGGCAGGCCGCGTACGAGCACGTCTTCGGCGCCGAGCGGCTCGCAGGGCTCGACCTCGCCGCGCGTGAAGGCCTCGCCCGGCACTACGCGACGGACGACGAGTACGACGCGTTCGTCGCCGAGGACGGGGGCCGGATCGTCGGCTTCGTCTCGACCGGGACGCCTGAGGACGAGGCCGAGCAGCGGGAGCTCTTCGCGATCTACGTGCTTCCCGACGCCTGGGGCACGGTCGCCGCTACGGGCCTGATGGCCGCTGCGGTCGAGGCGATGCGCGGCCGCGGCGCGTCGGACGCGATCCTCTGGGTGCTCGACGACAACCCGCGGGCCCGCCGCTTCTACGAACGCGAGGGCTGGCACGCCGACGGGTCGGCGGAGTCGGAGTACCTCGGCCTCACCGTGCCGCTCGTGCGCTACCGCATCGGCCTCGGCTAACCGGGCGCCTCGCCCTCGGCGTCCAGGTCGACGACCACGTGGGTGATCGGCACCGCGAAGCGGCGGCGGGCCTCCCGGACGAGCCCCTGCTCGAGCCAGTTCGAGCGGCCCTCCGGATGGGTTGAGATGACGATCTCGTCGGCGCCGAACGCGCGCAACGCGTCCTCGATCGCCTGCAGCGGCTGCGCGTCGCCGACCTCGCCGCGGGCCGAGATGCCGGCCGCCGCCAGCCGAGCCACGGACGTCTGCACGCGCTCGTCGGCGGCTGCGCGCGCGCCGTCCTCGTCGGAGACCCAGTGGCGGAGCGGCGAGTTGAGCGCCGGCGCGACGACGAGGATCTCCGTCGGCACCCCGCCGGAGAGGCGGGCGAGCTCGTCCCGGAGCGTCTGCCCGCCCACTGTTTCGTTCGCGATCACGAGAACCCGGTGCACGTCCGTCGCGTCCCGCTCCATCGCGATCGGCTGCGACCTCGCAGACGGGCGGCTCCAGTACCACCAGCTCACGCCCCCCACGACCACGATTGCCGCTCCAACGCCGACCCACCGGTCGACGGCTGCGGCGACGACGACGATCACTGCGCCGGCGATGACGACGACGAGGAAGCGGAAGGCCTCGGCCTCACTGCGGAGCGGGTTGCGCATCAGGTCTGCGCTGTACCCGTTCTCAGAGGATGTAGACCGTCAGGTACACGACGATCCACATCACGTCGACGAAGTGCCAGTAGATCCCGCCGATCTCGACGCCGTGATGGTGCTCCGGGGAGAAATGCCCCCGGAACGCGCGGATCGTCATGAACAGGAGGATCGTCAGGCCGACGAAGACGTGCGCCCCGTGCAGGCCCGTGAGGCAGAAGAAGATCGTGGCGAAGGCGCCGTCGCCCGTGTTGAAGCCGATGCGCGCGTACTCGATCGCCTGCGTGATGAGGAACGTCAGTCCCATCAGGAACGTGAGGAGCAGGCCGGCCTTCAGGCCCCACGTGTTGCCGCGCTTGATCGACGTCGTCGCCCAGTGGATCGTGAAGCTCGAGGTCACGAGGATGCACGTGTTGAGGAAGGCCACGAAGACCGGCAGGTGGAACGGCGGCGTCGGCCACGCCACGCCGTTGACGACGCGCACGAAGA
>JANMWV010000584.1:0-8244 GCA_031394165.1 Actinomycetes bacterium | reverse complement strand
GTGAGCCGCTCCTTGTACGTGATCACGTTCACGTCGGGGTTGAGCGCCTCGATCGTCGCCTTCGCCGAATCCGCCTTCCAGTCGCCGAGCGTCTCGGTCGAGTGCGCGATCTGGCGCTGGAGGTTCGAGGCATCGACGCGGTCGTCGTCGACGATGCCGATCGTGCCGACGCCCGCGGCGGCGAGGTAGAGCGAGGCGGGGGAGCCGAGCCCGCCGGCGCCGATCAGCAGGATCCGCGACTCGAGCAGCTTCAGCTGCCCCTCGACTCCGACCTCGGGGATGAGGATGTGGCGGCTGTACCGCGAGCGCTTCTCCGGGTCGAGCGAGCGCGGCAGCTGCGTTGGGAAGCCGTTTCGCTTCCAGTCCGTGTAGCCGCCGGCGAGCGAGACGACGTTCTCGTAGCCGAGCTCCGCGAGCGTCTTCGCCGCGAAGGCGGAGCGGGAGCCGCCGGCGCAGTAGACGACGATCGGCCGCGCGCGGTCGGGCGCGGCGTGCTCGATCCGCGACTCGAAGTGCCCGCGCGACACGTGGACGGCCCCGGGGATGTGGCCGTCGTTCCACTCGTCGGGCTCGCGGACGTCGACGAAGAGCGGCGGGTCGGCGGCCTCGAGGAGGTCGCGGGCGCCGACGGCGTCCACCTCTCCGATCTCGGACTTGACCTGCGCCAGCAGTTCGCGGTAGTTGGGCATGACTTTCAAGAATATAGCGATACGGGATCTGGCTGGGTCGCCGCGGGTACCCTCGCGGCCTGATGAGCGCGCGGACGAGGGTCGTCACCGTGGTCGGGCTCGCCGCGGCGGTCGCAGTGGGCGGCATCGTCGGCGCCACCCTGCTCCAGACGCGGGGCCAGAAGGCGAGCGCCCCGAACGGCGCCGTGACGAAGCCGCGCGCGGGCTCGCCGCCCCTGATCTTCGACTTCGGCGTCCGCGACGATCCGGAGGCCCGCGCGCTCGCGGGCGCCACGAGGCTCTACGCCGCGAAGCACCGAGTTGCCGCCGGGCGCGTCTTCGCCCGGTATCGCTCGCTGCCGGCCCAGATCGGGCTCGCGTTCGCGGCCTGGCCGAAGGGCGGCCTGGACTCGTTGAAGGCGCTCGTCGCGTCCCATCCGCGGAGCGCGCTGGCGGAGCTCCACCTCGGCTACGCCTATCTCTGGTCGGGCC
This sequence comes from Actinomycetes bacterium, assembly GCA_031394165.1. Lineage (GTDB taxonomy): Bacteria > Actinomycetota > Thermoleophilia > Gaiellales > Gaiellaceae > Palsa-739. Next base: position 7,084 of record JANMWV010000584.1, on the reverse strand, counting down.
GGAACGCCGACGCGGTGCGCGCGTGGGGGCAGGCGGTGAAGCTCGAGCCCGACTCGCCGGCCGCCGTCTACGCAGCCGATCTGCTGCATCCGTCGTTCGCGCCCGGGTTGCCGTACATCGTCACGGCGATCCGGCCGCCGCCCGGCCTCACGAAGCTGCGCGCTGCGCAGGAGCTCGCGGCCCTGAAGCGGAACGCGGCGGCGCCCGACGCGGACGCGAAGCTGCTCTACGGCGTCGCGCTCTGGAACCTACGCCGGCCGGTCTCCGCCGAGCGGGAGTTCCTCGCGGCCGCGGCGCTCGCCCCGGACGACCCGATGGCGCGGACAGCGGCAGCCGTCGGCGCCTTCTCGAAGGAGCGGCCGGTCGTCGCCTTCTCGAAGCTCGGCCCGCTCACGGGCCGGTTCCCGCGGGCGGCCGTCGTGCGCTTCCATCTCGGAATCCTGCTGCTCTGGTCGAGAGAGGTCGGCAAGGCCCGCACGCAACTTCGCCTGGCCATGGCGTTTCAGCCCGATTCGGCCTACGGTACGACCGCCGCGAAGTTGCTTGCAGCCATAAGGCACACTGGGACCAAGGAACGAAAATGATGAGCCGAACGGCCCATGGCGCCACGTCCGATCCGCATGGCACAGTGCGGCATCCAAAAAGCAGGACTTTTTGGACAACGCACGACTGAGTAGGGGGAACCAGTGAGTGCAACAGGGGTTGAAGGTCGCAGCGTTGAGGGGCGCAGCGTTGAGCGAGGTGCACGCGAGGTGACCGAGATCCTCGAGACGGACGAGGCCCGGCATCTGATCGACGCAGCGCAGGCGGCAGGTGGCTCGCTGAGCACGGACGAGATCGCGCTCGGTCTCGACGAGCTCGATCTCGACGCGGGCCAGATCGACGAGTTCTACCGCGCGCTCGAAGAGCTGCAGATCGAGGTCGTCGGCGTCGCAGGCGCCGAGGACTTGCCCGAGAAGGAGATCGTCGCGGAGGCGCGCGAGATCTCGACCGACTCGCTGCAACTCTTCCTCAAGGACATCGGCAAGGTCGACCTGCTCACGGCTGCCCAGGAGGTCGAGCTCGCGAAGCGCATCGAGCGCGGCGACCACGGCGCCAAGCAGGAGATGGTCGAGGCGAACCTGCGCCTCGTCGTGTCGATCGCCAAGCGCTACCGCAACCAGGGCCTGCCGTTCCTCGACCTGATCCAGGAGGGGACGATCGGTCTCGTGCGCGCGGCCGAGAAGTTCGACCATCGCAAGGGCTTCAAGTTCTCGACCTACGCGACGTGGTGGATCCGCCAGGCGGTCGCCCGCGCGCTCGCCGACAAGGCGCGAACGATCCGCATGCCGGTGCACGTCGTCGAGAAGCTGAACAAGATCGTGCGCAGCGAGCGCAAGCTCCGCGCCGAGTTGTGCCGCGAGCCGCTGGCCTGGGAGGTCGCGAGGGATCTCGACCTGCCGGTCGACGAGGTCGAGCAGATCATGCGCAGCGCGCAGACGCCGGTCTCGCTCGAGAAGCCCGTCGGCGACGAGGAGGAGTCGGAGTTCGGTCACTTCCTCACCGACGAGAACGTGCCGCTGCCCGACGAGGCGGCCGACGTCTCGATGCGGAAGGAGACGCTGGGCAAGATCCTCGGCACGCTCTCGCACCGCGAGCGCCGCGTGCTCGAGCTGCGCTACGGCCTCGACGGCGAGCATCCGCGGACGCTCGACGAGGTCGGCCGGACGTTCAACGTCACGCGCGAGCGGATCCGCCAGATCGAGAACCAGAGCCTGAAGAAGCTGCGGGCGCTCGCCGACTCGCACGCGTTGCGCGACGTCGCTTAGTTCGAGAAAGCTGCGATAGAACCGCGGACGCCGGCGGCGTCGAGACCGTGTGCGGCGCGGTGCTCGGCGCCGTCGCCGTACCGGCGGAACTCAGCGTTCGGCACCCCGAGCGCCAGCAGCCGGTGCGGGCGGTCGCTCAGTGCCGCCGACACCTCTGCGGACGAGGTGCCGGCGAGATACGGCTCGACGAGGACGACGTCCGTGCCACGGAGCGCCGCGCGCAGGCCGTCCCGGTCGAACGGCCGCACGGTCGTGAGATACGCGACGGTCGCGTCGAGATCCGCGGTCGCCGCGAGCGTGGGGCCGAGCGTCGGGCCGACGGCGATCACGAACGGCGCGTCGTCGCCGCCGCGCCGGAGGACGACGAGCCCGTCGCCGTCGACGCGGGCGTGGTTCAGCTCCTCGGAGAGCCGGATGTAGACGCGGTCGTCGGTCGCGAGCGCGCGGCGGAACAGGCGCTCGGCCTCGTCGGGATGTCCGGGAACGTGGATCGTCCAGCCGGGGAGCGCCGACAGCAGGGCGACGTCCTCCGGCGCCTGATGCGTCCGCCCCTCGCGCGCAGCGTCGTACGACGCGCCGATGCTGACGAGGATCGCGCCGACGTCCTGGTGGCCGAGGTCGAGCTTGATCTGTTCGTACGGGCGCTCGACGAGGAACGGCGCATAGGAGTGCGCGACGGCGCGGTAGCCCTCGAGTGCGAGTCCGGCGGTGACGCCGATCATCAGCTGCTCGCGGATGCCGACGTTGTAGATGCGCTCGTGCTGCGGCAGTTGGGCGACACCGATGTCCGCCACGACGAGCGCGACCCGCCCGTCGTCGTCGAGCGCTTGGGCAGCGACGCGATAGAACCGGCTGCGCATGTTCATTCCTTCACCTCCGCGACCACGAGGTGAGGCCGGCCGCCGCGCGGCTCGTCGAACGCACGCTCGAGCGCGTCGTGGTCGCGGCCGTCGGCCCGCGTGACCGACCAGCCTTCCAGCTCGAATCGCCGCTCGATGCCGCCGGGCCAGCCGTACGACGCGCTGCCGTTGTCGATCGCGACTGCCGTCAGGTTGGCGAGCCCGATGCGCCCGGCGTACTGGACGGCCTCCCAGTTGCTGCCCTCGTCGAGCTCGCCGTCGCCGACGAGCACGAACACGCGCGGGCCGGCGAGCGCGCGGCCGACCGCGATCGGCAGCCCGTGCCCGAGTGAGCCGCTGGCGAGCTCGACCCCGGGCGCGAGCACGCGATCGGGGTGGTTGCCGAGCGGGGAGTCGAAGGCGCCGAACGTCGGGAGAACGTCCACCGGGAGGAATCCCTTGGCAGCGAGCACGGCGTAGTACGCCGTAGGGCCGTGGCCCTTCGACAGCAGGAAGCGGTCGTCGGCGCCGAGGACGCGGTCGTAGAGGACCCACAGCACGTCGAGCGTCGAGAGCGACGCGCGATCGTGCTTCTCGTCGCCGGTCTGGAGAGTCAGCAGCCGTGGGAGGTCGGCGTAGCCGAGTGTCGTCGCGATTGCCATGGACGGATCCTAGAACTTCAACTAATGTTCAAGTCAAGTGCAGCACGACCTGTCCATCGGCGAGCTCTCGGCGCGCAGCGGCGTCGCGGCGTCGGCGCTGCGCTTCTACGAGCGCGAGGGGCTGATCGAGGCGCGCCGCACCGACGGCAACCAGCGCCGCTACTCGGGCGTGACGCTGCGCCGCGTCGCGCTCGTGCAGGCGGGCAAGGTGGCCGGCATCCCGCTCGACCGGATCCGCGCCGCGCTCGACACGCTGCCGGAGGGCCGCCCGCCGACGAAGCGCGACTGGGCGCGACTCTCGCGTAGCTGGGCGGACGAGCTCGACCGGCGAATCGAGACGCTCACGGCGATCCGCGGCCGGCTGACGACGTGCATCGGGTGCGGCTGCCTGTCGCTGAAGACGTGCGGTCTGCTCAACCCGGGCGATCGCGCGGCGGCCGAAGGTGCAGGCGCCCGGTACTTCCGGCAGGGTCCGGGCGACCGCGACTAGCATCTCGCGCCATGGACGAGACCTGGCGCAACGAGCTGCAGGAGTTCCTCGCGATCCCGAGCGTGAGCGCCGACCCGGCGCACCGTGCGGACGTCAAGCAGGCGGGCGAGTGGGTCTGCGACGTCATCCGCCGGATCGGCGGCACCGCCGAGCTGACGCCCTTCGGGGAGAAAGAGCTCGCGCTCGGTGAGATCCGCGCGTCACACGACCCGGAGAACGCACCGACCGTGCTCGTGTACGGCCACTTCGACGTGCAGCCGCCCGCGCCGCTCGAGCAGTGGGAGAGCGAGCCCTTCGAGCTGAGAATCAAGGACGAGTGGGCGTACGCGCGCGGCGTCACCGACGACAAGGGGCAGGTCTTCATCCTGCTCAAGGCCGCCCAGCGCCTCGTCGAGGCGAACGCGCTGCCCGTGAACCTGCGCTTCGCCTGCGACGGCGAGGAGGAGATCGGCGGCACGACGATCGTCGACTGGCTGAAGATCGACGAGACCGGCGCCGACGCGGCGATCATCTTCGACGGCGGCATGCTGCGCGTCGACGTTCCCGTCTTCGATCTCGCGACGCGCGGGCTCGTCGCCTTCGACGTGAAGGTGAAGACCGGCGAGCGCGACCTGCACTCCGGCATGTACGGCGGCGCGGCGCTCAACGCGATTCACGTACTGATGCGGCTCTTCGGCACGGTGCTCGCGGGCCCCGACGGCCGCCTGCCGGAGCCGTTGCGCGAGGGCATCGCCCCGGTCGCCGCCGAGGAGCTCGCCGCGTGGGCGGCACTGCCGCCGGGCGCCGACGAGATCCGCGACCAGGGAGCCCGCCCGCTCGACGCGAACGCCGAGGCCGAGTTCTATACGCGCACCTGGGCCGAGCCGTCCGCCGACGTGAACGGGATCATCGGCGGCAAGCCAGGCCTGCGGAACACGACGCTCTCCGTGCAGGCGTCGGGCGAGTTCACGGTCAGGCTCGCTCCCGGCCAGGACGTCGACACGATCGGCGCCGCCGCGGAGAAACTGCTGCGCGACGCCGCGCCTGCAGGCGCCGAGGTCGACGTGAAGTGGTCGGGCTCACCGCCGTCGCTCTTCCGTCCGGACGCGCCCGCGATCCAGCTCGGCCTCGACGCGTTCGAGCAGGTGCTCGGCGTGCGGCCGCTGCTCGTCCGCTCCGGCGGCACGCTGCCGATCATGCGGGCGCTCGCCGACAAGGGCATCGCCACGATCCTCACCGGCTTCGGCCTGCCCGAGTCGAACGTCCACTCGCCGAATGAGAAGTTCCTCGTCCGCTACTTCGAGCAGGGCGTCGACACGGCGGCAGCGCTCTACACGAAGCTCGCCGAGCTCAGCACGTCATAAGCGTGTCCGTCGCGGAGCGGAACGTGTTCCGCGCAGCAGTGACACGTCGACCGTCAGCGGATCAGAAGGTGTCACGGGGGAAACTGGTTTCCCCCGTGAAGCGAGCGGAGCGATGCGTTAGTGCGAGTGGTCGTGATCGCAGTTCAGGTGCGTGTGCCCGAACTCGCGCATCGCGTCGATGATCGGCAGCAGCGCCTCGCCCTTCGCCGTCAGCTCGTACTCGACGCGGGGTGGGGACTCCGGATAGCTGCGCCGCTCGACGATTCCCTCGCCCTCGAGAGCCCGTAGCCGCTCGGCGAGCGTCCGCGGGCTGATCCCGCAGCACGAGCGCTCGAGCTGCGAGAACCGGCGCGGCCCCTCGGACAGATCGTGCACGAGGAGGGCCGTCCACTTGGCGCCGATGATCTCGGCGGAGGCAGCCACACCGCAGGCGGTGGACTCGTGGACGGCGTGCATCGTGCGGTTCATGTCCCGAATTGTACGTGCAGTTATCAGACGTGGCGATCCGCGGATTCCCCGATCCGAGGGCGGGCGGACTACTCGGCCCCGAAAGGCGCCGGGCAGGCGTCGATCTTCGGGATCGAGAACCGGGCGATCGCTCCGAAGCCCTCGGCCGGCCGGCACGCCTGAGCGACCCCCGCGTCGCAGGCGACGGAGAGGAAGATGAACGCGTCCTCGATCGAGAAGCCGTGCTCGTCGACGAGCAGCCTTGCCGCCTCCTCGGACACGAGCTGCAGCGCGTCCTCGAACCGGTCGGCGGTGGCGTGGGGGAGCCAGCGGTCGGGGAGCTCGGTCACCGGCCACGTCGCCTGTTTGCCCTTGAGCACGTCGAAGCGGATGTCGACCTCACCGGCGATCTCCACGCCCGTGAAGCAGATCTCACCGTCGCCCATCGACGCGTGCATGTCGCCGACCGCGAACATCCCGCCGGGCTGCCGCACGGGGAAGAAGATCTTCGCGCCCTTGCCGTGCAGGTGGTCGTCGAGGTTGCCGCCGTGCCGGCCCGCGAGCCCGTTCGACAGCGTCTCGCCGTCGGTCGCGACGCCGACGACGCCCACCATCGGCCGCGCCGGAAACGAGATCCGCTCGTTCTGGCGGATCATCCCGTCCTTCACCTCGAACAGCCGGGTCAACGGCGCCTGCACCTGCTCGATCAGCTGGCCGAAGCCGGGAATGAGCGTCGCGACTCCCCATTCGATCGGGCGCACGTCGAGGATCTCCGCGACGAGGGAGTCGCCCGGCTCCGCGCCACGCACCGCGACGGGCCCCGTCGCGCCGTTGATGCGCGACATGTCGATGCTCGTGACGAGGTCGTCCTCGCTCCGGATCTGCCCCGTGAAGCAGTCGTTCGTCTCGAACGTGACGACGTCGCCGGGCCCGACCTCGAGCACTGCATCGAGGCCGGGCCCGAACGACCAGATCACCTGGTCACGCGTCAGGCGGTGCTGCGCCATCAGGCGGTCGGGACCCCCACGGTCTCGTCTTCGACGTAGACGCGGTCGAGGTCCTTCAAGCGGTCGGGACGCATTATCACGACGGCGATCGTCGCGACGATGCCGACGATCGTGTAGATGCCCGCCACCCAGTTCGCGTACTTGAACGGGTACGGCGGCGGCACTTTCACGAACTGATACCAGAGTGGGAAGAAGAACAGCACGATCCCGCCGATCGGCAGCACGAGGTGCAGCAGCGGATTGAACTCGCTCCGACGCACGCGCAGGTAGTACGCGATGCAGCCGACGCAAACGAGCATGTACACGAGCACGACGAGCGGCACCGCCACCGTGGCGATGATCCCGAAGCCGACACCGGGATTCCACTTCCACCCGACGAGCAGCGAGATCACGATCGAGATCGCCGACAGCCAGATGATCGCGACGTTCGGCGTCTTGAACTTCGCGTGCGTGTGGCCGAGCGGCTTCGGCGCGAGGCCGTTGCGCGC
>JANMWV010000069.1:0-6699 GCA_031394165.1 Actinomycetes bacterium | reverse complement strand
TGCACCCGATTCGAGGCGCGCGCGCGTGCTCGGCGACGCACAGGACGCCGCGTATTCGCCCGACGGAACGTTGCTCGCGTTCGCGCGACGGGGCGACCTGTGGGTCGCCAACGCCGACGGCAGCGGGCAGCGCCGGCTCGTCGCGACGCCGAGCGTCGACGAGTGGGGCCCGTCCTGGTCGCCCGACGGACTGACGCTCGTCTACAGCGCTCGTGTCGACGGCCGCCGGCAGATCCGGGTTGTCGTCCTGCCGACGGGCGCGTCGCACCGAGTCGCGGCAAGCGACGCAGAGGAGTGGAGCCCCGCGTATTCTCGACGCGGCCGGCTCGCGTTCGTGTCGTCCCGCGACGGCTCGCCCGCCGTCTACGTCGCAGGCGGCGACGGCGGGAGTGTCACGACCTTCGACGCAACGCCTCCGGAGGTGCCGCCCGCCGACGTGCGCGACCTCGCGTGGTCGCCCGACGGCGTGCGGCTCGCGTACACGCGCGAAGGCGACGACGGAACGACGGCGCTCGTCGTCGACGACGGCACGACGCAGGTCGACCTGACGGTGACTCCGGCAACGGATGGGCGCCCGGTGTGGTCGCCCACCGGCTCGCGGATCGCGTACGACGACGGGAACGAGCAGCTTCGCTCCGTTGCAGCCGACGGCACCGACCAGCGCGAGCTCGGAGCGGGCCACGCGCTCGACTGGCGCGTAGTGCCCGTCGGCAAGGCGCGATACCCGGATCTCGTGCAACGCGCGCCGACCGAGTTGCTGGTCGTTGCGGACGCGAACGGCCGCTGGCTGCTCGGCTTCACGTCGATGGTCGACAACCGCGGCCCGGGCCTTCTCTGGATCCGGGGCACGCGACACGGCAGCTCGCACGTGATGCAGGTGCGGCAACGTCTGACGATCGCGGGTAGCGCCCCACGCGTGCTCCCCGAGTCGGGAGAGCTCCACGACACGGTCGCGCCGCCGCACTATCACTGGCACTTTCTCGCCTTCGACCGGTACGAGCTGCGCACCGACGGTGCGTACACGATGCTCGTACGCGACCACAAGAGCGGCTTCTGCATCGCCGACCACTACGGCCTCGCGCGCGGCATGACGCACGGCCCGCCGCGTTTCATCGGTAGCTGTGCGCAGTTCGACCGCAAGGCGCGCTCTGTCGAGGAGGGCTCGTCGGTCGGCTACACCGACAGGTACCCGGCGAACTTCCACGGGCAGAACCTCGACATCACGAACGTGCCCGCGGGGCGGTACTGGCTCGTGCATCGCGCGAACCCCGACTTCCACCTACGCGAGGCACGCTACGACAACAACGTCGCATCGCTGCTCGTGCGGATCGCGTGGCCGAGCGGGCACGGCAGCGCGCCCCAGGTCACGCCGCTGCGCGCCTGCGCGCGCGAGCGCTGCTAGCTACTTCTCGGGCGTCGACTCGTCGCCGATGCCGAGCGCTCCGCCGATCTTGCCGATCGCCTGCTGGAACTCGCTGGGGATGATCCACACCTTGTTCGAGTCGCCCTGCGCGATCTGCGGCAGCATCTGGAGGTACTGGTAGGCGAGGAGCTGTGCGTCCGGCTTCCCCTCGTGGATCGCCGTGAAGACGGTGTCGATCGCCTTCGCCTGGCCCTCGGCCCCGAGGATCACCGCCTGGCGCTGGCCCTCGGCGCGCAGGATCGCGGCGGTCTTCTCACCCTCGGCGGTGAGGATCGCGGCCTGCTTCTCGCCCTCCGCCTGGAGGATCGTCGCGCGCTTCTCGCGGTCGGCGCGCATCTGCTTCTCCATCGAGTCCTTGATCGACGCAGGCGGGTCGATCGCCTTCAGCTCGACGCGGTTCACGCGGATGCCCCATTTGCCGGTTGCCTCGTCGAGGACGCCGCGCAGCCGGTCGTTGATCTCGTCGCGCGATGTGAGCGTCTTCTCGAGCGCGAGTCCGCCGATCACGTTGCGCAGCGTCGTCACCGTCAACTGCTCGATCGCCTGGATGTAGTTCGCGATCTCGTACGTCGCCGACTTCGCATCGGTGACCTGGAAGTAGATGACGGAGTCGATGTTCACGACGAGGTTGTCCTCGGTGATCACCGGCTGCGGCGGGAACGAGACGACCTGTTCGCGCAGGTCGATCATCGGGCGGATGCGGTCGACGAACGGGACGACGAGCGCGAGGCCCGGCGAGAGCGTGCGCGAATAGCGGCCGAGGCGCTCGACGACCGCCGCGCGTGCCTGCGGAACGATGCGCACGGTGCGGGCGAGCACCGTGAGCACGATGACGGCGACGACGCCGACGATGATCAACGGGATCAATTCAGACTCCTTTACTCGTAGACGAGCGCGGTTGCACCCTGAATCTCTGCGACCTCGACCTTGGCGCCGGCTTCGAGCACCTGGTCGGGCATGAACGCGCGGGCCGACCACTCCTCGCCGCCGATGCGCACGCGGCCGCCCTGCGAGTCGACGCGCTGGAGGACGACGGCAGGCGCGCCGACGAGCGCCGCCGTGCCGGTGCGAATCGCGTGCGGCATCGAGAGATGGCGCCGCGCAATCGGGCGCAGCAGGCCGAGCGACGCGAACGAGCCGACGGCAAAGACGACGAGCTGGAGCCACAGCGGCGCGTCGAACAGCGAGACGACGGCTCCGGCAACGGCGGCGAGGGCCACCGGCCCCAGGAAGAACAGCCCCGGCGTGAGGATCTCGCCGACCGCGAGGAGCACGGCGGCGATCGACCAGGCGATCCACGCTGCCACGAGCCGAAGTCTACGGTGGGCGGGGCAGGCCGAGCGCCGCGGGGAGACCGTACAGATCCTCGAGCCGCGGCTCGAAGCCAGGGTGGCGGCCGTGCCGGTCGACTAGGACGGCGCGCATGCCGAGGGCGTGGGCGCCTTCGATGTCGTCGGCGATCGTGTCGCCGACCATCGCGGCGTCGGCCGGCTCGACGCCGAGCAGCTCGAGCAGCGCCGCGAAGATCGAGGCGTGCGGCTTCGCCTTACCGTGCTCGAGCGAGCCGATCGTCGCGTCGACGTCGAGCGCGTGATGCGCCGCGAACGCGCGCACGTCGCGGGACGAGTTCGTGACGAGCCCGAGCTTGAGACCGGCGCGCCGGAGCTCGTCCAGGACGGGGAGCACGTCCTCGTAGAGCTCGAAGTTCTCGTGCAGCTCCCAGCCTTTCGTGATCTCGACGGCGCACGCGTAGGACGCCGGTTGCGTGCCGCCCATGCCGAGCACGATCTGCTCGGTGAACGCGTACCACATCTCGTCGTCGTGGTCGAAGTCCGGGTGGCGCTCGAGCAGTGTGAGCGCGACGTCGCGCGCCTCGTCGAAGCGCGACGGCTCGAGGATCAAGCCGTGGCGTGCGCCGATGCGAACGTACCCGTCGGGGCCGAGCTCGGGGCCGGGCTTCGCGAGCGTGAAGTCGACGTCGAAGAGCACCGCACGGACGGTCGTCATGCGTCCTCCAGCAGCCAGCGCACGGCGTCGATATGCACGTCCCAGTAGTCGCTGCCGCCCGACCAGGCGACTGTCTGTGCGACCGTCCAGCCGAGTGCGCGGTCGCGGTCGAGACCGAGCTCGGATGTGAGCCGGTCGAGCCGGTAGAGGACGTCGTGCTTCGAGTGCCCGAGCTCGAAGGAGCGGACGATCGGCGCCACCGAGAACTCGCGCTCGCCGGCGAGCGGCTTCGGGTCGATCACGAGCCACGGCTCGCGCTGCGCGGCGAGTACGTTTTCGCCGTGCAGGTCCTGGTTGACGAGCACCTGTTCGCCCTGGGTCGGTGCGAGCTCGCGCAGGTAGTCGAGGGCGGCGTCGCGCAGCTCGGGGTCGCGGGCGTCGCGGGCGATGTCGTCGGCCCAGAACTCCGCCTCGTCCTCGAGCGTGGCGAAGCCCGAGGCGCTGCACCAGAGGCGGGGCAGCAGACCGCAGAGGACGTCGAGGGCGTCGGGCGACTGCGAGAGGAAGGTGCCGGGCTCGCAGCGCTCGAGCAGCAGCGCGTTGCGTGCGTCGTCGCGGGCGAGGAGGCGGACGGCGCCGTCGCCGTCCCAGCGCTCGAGCGCATCTGCCTCCTGCAGCGCCTCCCGGTGCGGATTGGAGAGCTTGAGTACCGCGGCCGTGCCGTCGGGCAACTCGGCGCGCACGGCGTGGCCTGCGGCGCCGGGCGGGTACGCAGCTCCGAGGGTCAGACCCCAGGACGCGGCCGTGTCGGCCAGCAGGGAGGGAATGCCCGTGAGCCACTCGGCGTGCGTCAACGGCTCGGACATGGGGCGAGGATAGTGGGTACCCTAGGGCGCTGTTCGGGGTGTAGCGCAGCCTGGTAGCGCGCTCCGTTCGGGTCGGAGAGGTCCCGAGTTCGAATCTCGGCACCCCGATGGACAGAGAGCCGCGGCGTCCGCGCCGCGGCTCTTTCTTGCGTGTTTCTCGTGAGGATTCGGGCTCTACGCTCGGTCGGTGCGCCCGCCGCGCGATCAGTCCGAAGGGATGCGGCACATCTGGTGCCGCGGCAATCGAAAGCAGCCGATCTTCGTCGACGACTTCGATCGGGAGCGGTTCATGGTGCTGTTCGGGAAGGTGTGCCGGAAGCTCGGCTGGCGTTGCATCGCGTACTGCCTGATGGGCAATCACATCCATCTCGTGATCGACGTGCCGGCGTTCACGATCTCGCGCGGGATGCAGCTCCTGAACGGGCAGTACGCGCAGGCGTTCAACCGGCGCCACGGGTACGTCGGGCATCTGTTCCAGGCGCGATTCTCCGCGTCGCGCGTCGACGATGACGCGCACAGCCTGCAGGTCGGTCGCTACGTCGTGCTGAATCCGGTGCGGGCTGGGATGGTCGAGGAGGCGGTCGACTGGGAGTGGAGCAGCCATCCCGCGATGCTCGGCAAGGTCGCGCCGCCGCCCTTCCTCGACGTCGAGTGGACGCTGGGCCAGTTCGCGCGCAAGCTCGAAGACGCGCGCCGGGCCGATGCCGACTTCATCGCCGCCGGCGAGCGCGAGATCCAGCAGACACGCCTCAAAAATCGGGGTCAGGCACCGGGTCAGGTACCGCGCGGACGTGCGCCCTAGGGACGGGTGCCCCTGTCCGGTGGGGACTAGCCGAAGCCGTAGGAGCCGGGGAAGCGCTCCGCGAGCAGGCGCACGAGGAGCCCGGCCGGCAGGCCGACGACATTCAAATAGTCGCCCTCGACGCGCTCGACGAGCGCGGCGCCGAGTCCCTGGATCGCATAGCCGCCGGCACGGCCCTCCCACTCGCCCGACGCGACGTAGAGACCGAGATCGCGCGGCGTCAGCGCACGGAACGTCACGAGCGTCACGGCTGCCTCGACCACCTCCCACCCGGGCGAGAGCAGGGCCAGCCCGGAGACGACCGCGTGCGTGCGCCCGGACAGCTCCTCGAGCATCCGCTCCGCACCGCCCGCGTCCGTGGGCTTGCCGTAGATCCGCCCGTCGAGGACGACCGTCGTGTCGACGCCCAGTACGGGCCGATCGCCCGCCTCGTCGGCCACCGACTCGGCCTTGCCGCGCGCGTGCTCGCACACGAGCGCCGTCGCGTCGGCCTCGGGCGGATCGTGCTCCTCGTACCGCGGTGCGACGACGTCGAACGGGATCCGCAGCTGCTCCAGGATCGCGCGCCGCTGCGGCGACGTCGACGCGAGCAGAATGGGCGGCGCGGGCGGGACGCTCATCGCTTGCGCGCGACCCAGATCTCCTCCGCGGGCCACTGCCTCGCCCACGCCACGGTCACGTAGTCGTAGTACCCAGGATCCTTCGCGTCTGCACCGGGCCGAAGCTCGTGCAGCGCCTCGATCTCGAAGCCGTTTGCCCGGAGAAGCTTGATCCACTCGCCGTGCGCGAGGTGGTACTCGATCCCCGGGGCGTCGGGCCAACTGATGCTGTACATGCCGAACTGCGGGCGCTGAAGGCTCTCTTGAAGCACGCCCACATCTGGCGCGCATACATACGCAAGCGCCGAGTTCGTGAGAAAGACGAGGCGTCCACGAGCCCGCAGCAGCCGCGCGGCTTCCGGGATCCAGAGCGCAGGATCGGCCCACAGCGAGGCGCCGTACTCGGAGATCGCGAGATCGAAGGACGCGTCCGCGAGCGGCACCAGCTCGCCCGGCGCCTCGACGAGCGGGAACTCGATGCCGGTCTTCGCTTGCATCCTGCGCGCGGTTGCGAGCTGCGCAGGCGTCGGATCCACACCGACGGGCCGCGCACCGAGCTTCGCAAGCCGCGCAGAGAAATACGCAGTGCCACAACCGAGCTCGACGACGTCGAGGCCGTTGACGTCACCGAGGCAGCCGACGTCGGACTCCGGAATGCCGAAGACCCCCCAGTTGATCGACGTCGCGTTCCAGTGCCGCTCTGCCGCGCCGTCGGTGAACTCCTCGTTCGTCCTGGTCCATTGCGCGACGTTGCGCGCGACGGAGGCGGGATCAGGCGAAGTCATCGGCGGAGAACCAGAGCGCGATCTCACGCTCGGCGGACTCCGGCGAGTCGGAACCGTGCACGAGGTTGTCGGGCATCGACATCGCGAGGTCGCCACGAATCGTGCCGGGCTCCGCGTCGGCGGGGTTCGTGGCGCCGATCGTCTTGCGCATCGTCGCGATCGCGCTCTCGCCCTCGACCACGAGCGCCCAGGTGGGGCCTGACGTGATGAACGCGACGAGCTCGCCGAAGAACGGCTTCGCCGAGTGCTCTCCGTAGTGCGTCTCGCCGAGCTCGCG
>JANMWV010000576.1:0-1813 GCA_031394165.1 Actinomycetes bacterium | reverse complement strand
TGCTCGCCGCGATCAGCGACACGTTGTCGACGGTCGCCGTGACGTCGCGCAGCGCGTACAGCTTCTTGTCGGCCGGAACGAGATCGCCCGTCTGCCCGACGATCGCGAGGCCGATCTCGCGCACTTGCGCGACGAACTCCGCGGTGGTGAGCTCGACGCGAAAGCCGGGGATCGCCTCGAGCTTGTCGAGCGTCCCACCGGTGTGGCCGAGCCCGCGTCCGCTCATCTTTCCGAACGGGACGCCGCACGCCGCGACGATCGGGCCGACCGCGAGCGTCGTCTTGTCCCCCACGCCCCCGGTCGAGTGCTTGTCGACGACGCGGCGCCCGAGCGCGGCGCCGAGCTCGATCGTCTCGCCGCTCCGCACCATCGCGTCGGTGAGCGCGAACGTCTCGGTGGTCGTGAGCCCCTGGAAGTAGACCGCCATCAAGAACGCCGCCAGCTGGTAATCGGGCACATCGCCTCTCGCATACGCGAGCACGAGCTCGCCGAGCTCCTCCGCGCCGAGCTCCTCGCCGTCGCGCTTGCGCTGGATCAGCTCGGCAGGCCTGATCACCCGGCCTTCTCCGCGATGAACACGACATGGCGCGTCGTCGCACTGAACGGGCCGTCGATCTCCGGGATCAACGGCGCGAGGTGCGCGCGGTCGATCGTCGAGGCGACGAAGTTGCGGATCGACTCCGTGTCGGGGAAGACGAGCGTCGCCTCGAGGTCGCGCTGCTCGACCTTCGCGAAGTGCTTCTGCAGCAGCGCGGCGCCGTTCGTGTGGCTGAAGCTCAACGCGTCCCGCGGCCTGAGCCCTTCGATCAGGTCCCAGAGCTCGGACATGTTGCTCTCGAAGTAGCTCGACGCGACGAGCCGGCCGCCGGGCCGCAGCACGCGCGCGCACTCGCTGAGTGCGGTCTCGAGCTCCGGGACGTGATAGAGCACCCACCCTGCGAAGACGCAGTCGAACTCGCCGTCGACGAAGGGCAGCTGCTCGGCGTCCGCCTCCCTGGCGTCGATGCCGCGGGCACGCGTGAGGGCGACCATCCGCGCAGAGGTGTCGATCGCCTGCACGTCGGCCTGGAGATCCTTCGTAAAGCGCTCCGCGAGCTCACCGAGCCCGCAGCCGACGTCGAGAATGCGCTTCGGCCTCGCCTCGGCCACGGCGTCGAACGCGACGTCCTCGGGGTTGCTGCCCTGGAGCAGCTCGCGGAAGATCGCATTGCGCTTGGCGAAACGCTCTTCGCTCGCATACTCCCAGCGAACGAGTAGTCGGTTGTCGAGCCTCATGGGGTCAAGATCGGTTGCCCCGGAATTCCCCGCGAGGGCGCCTTTCCCTTGAGCCACGCGTTCACCGTCGCGCCCACGTCCGCGAACTCGCCCTCGTGGATCTGGCCCGAGGCATTGCGGCCGGCGACATACGCGAGCAGCATCGCGTGCTCGCGCGAGTGATCGGTCGACGGCGTCGTCGGATCGCAACCGTGGTCGGACGTGAGGATCAACAGGTCGCCGGGACGCAGCGCGTCGAGCAGGTCGGGCAGACGGCGGTCGAAGTCCTGAAGACAGCGATGGAAGTTCACGGGGTCGTTGCGATGGCCCCACAGGCTGTCGGTCTCGACGAGGTTCGTGAAGATGAAGCCCGCGTCGAGCTCCTGCAGCAGCTGCTCGGTCTTTTGGATGCCGTCCACGTTCGACTTCGTCGGGAATTCCTCGTCGATGTCCTGGTGCGCGAAGATGTCACCGATCTTGCCCACCCCGTAGACCTTGTGCCCGGCGTCGCGGATCGTCGAGAGGTAATTCGGCCGCGCCGGCTCGAGCGAGAAGTCGT
>JANMWV010000063.1:0-7090 GCA_031394165.1 Actinomycetes bacterium | reverse complement strand
TGCACCCGCACCGGCGCGTCGGGGAGCAGCGGTGCCTCGTTGCCCTGCACCTGGTCGGCGGAGACGGCAGTGATCGTGACGAGCGGCATCACCCGGATCCGCACGAAGCCGGCCGCGGCCGCCGCCGTCGCGAGCCGGTAGTCCGTCGTGATCGTCGGCTTCGCGGTGAGCGTCAGCGAGCCGTCGAACGCGGGTGTGACCGGCCCGACAGCCTGCCACGCCGTCGCCGCCGGCCGCTGCTCGAACGAGACGCCGGAGACTCCGCGGATCACGCCGGTGAGCGACACGCTCGATCCGTAGACGAGCGGCGGGCTCGGCACCGGCGGCGAGAGCGAGAAGATGCCGACGGTGAACCACGTCGAGCGCAGCCCGAGCGCGCCGCGAAGCTTCGTCGCGGCGATGGGCAGGTCGAGCGCCTGCGCGAAGAGGTCGACGGTGGCGACGCGGCCGGACGCGTTGGCCGTCGTCTTCACGTCGGTCAGCGGCCCCGGGAGCTGCAACGCCTGCACGATCGTCTTCCCGGTCACGGCGACAGGGCCCCAGTCGTGGTACGGCGAGATGATGTCGTAGGGGTCGGGCACGGAGACGAGATACGGCACGGCGGTGCCCGTCCAGTTCGCCGCCGATTCCGTCTGGCCACCGGATGTCGACGAGAAATACGTCGTCGCGACCTTGCCGGCGTAATAGAGCACCTGCCCCTTCGTCGCGTCGACGGCTGCGCTGGTCGCAGGATCCTCGTGCGAGCTGCCGAGATACATCTGGCTGCGCGTGTCGCTGAAGAGGTCGTAGGGCGCGCCGATCTGGCGCGTCGCCAGCGCGTACGAGCGCGCCGCGACGGCCTGGGCCTTCAGCGCCTCGCTCGACCAGTTCGCCGGCATCTCCGACGGCACGACGCCGTAGAGGTACTGCTCGAGCCCGACGATGTCGACCGCCCGCAGCTTGCCGTCGACGACGTCGACCATGATCTGCCCACGGTACGGGCGCTTGAGCGTGAGGGGCGCGCCCGCGCCCGGACGGAAGGTCAGCGGCGGGGTGAGCGGCTGCGGCACTGGCTGCCCGTCCACCGGCAGCGTCAGCGAGACGCCGAACGCGATCTCGCCGGCGTCGAGCGAGTGCGTCTTCCCGAGCCCGTCGCGCAAGGTGAACGGGACGTCGGACGAGAGCTTGAGCGTCTTCTTCTTGTCCGCCAGCAGCACGCGCACGCGCGAGACCGGAGCCTGGCCGACCGTCGTGCCCGGGTAGTAGTGCGCGAGGATCTGCGCCGCCGGCCAGCCGTGCTGCGCGTAGCCGAACGCGCCGTACTGGCTCATGCCGACGCCGTGTCCCCAGCCGTGGCCTGTGAAGACGAGCAGCGGCCCCGAGCCCGCGGGCGCCGCGTAACACGTGCCGGTGCAGACCGACGTCCCGGTCGCGGCCGCGGCGGAGCCCGCCGCAAGAGCTGCGGCGACGACGAGGAGGGCGATCGCGCGACGCATCATCAGGGTTCGGCCGGAGGCGGCCCCGCCGACCCGAGCGGAGCCCAATCAAGCTAGCAGAGTCTTTTTCGGGCTTTGGTGCGGATTTCGGCGCCTGACGCCGATCTCATTCCGAGCTAGACGGCGGTCGAGTCGGCCAGTCGGCCGGCGTACTGCCGCTCGTAGTACGCGCGGTACTCGCCGGACTTGATCGGCTCCCACCAGGCGCGGTTGTCGCGGTACCACTCGACCGTCTCGCGGAGCCCGTCGTCGAAGGGCTTCTGCGGCGCCCAGCCGAGGCCGCGTAGCTTCGACGTGTCGAGCGAGTACCGCCGGTCGTGACCGGGGCGGTCCGGGACGCTGCGCAGCAAGGAGCGGTCCGCGCCCGCGAGCTCGATGATCCGTCCGGCGACGTCGATGTTCTCGTGCTCGTCGCCACCGCCGACGTTGTAGATCTCGCCGGGGGCGCCCTCATGGAGGACGAACTCGATTCCCGCGCAGTGATCCTCGACGAACAGCCAGTCGCGGATCTGGCGGCCGTCGCCGTACAGCGGCAGCGGCTCCCCATCGAGCGCGTTCGTGGCGAAGAGCGGGATGAACTTCTCGGGATACTGGTTCGGCCCGTACGTGTTCGAGCCGCGCGTGATCGATGCGTTGACGCCGAACGTCCGCACGTAGGCCGGCACGAGCAGGTCGCCGGCCGACTTCGCCGCGCTGTACGGGCTCGACGGATGCAGCGCGTCGGTCTCCTTTGACGATCCGCCCGCCTCGAGGTCGCCGTAGACCTCGTCGGTGGAGACCTGCACCAGGCGGACGCCCGTCTCGCGCAGATGCTCGAGCAGCACCTGCGTGCCGCGGAACTCCGTGCGGCCGAAGTCCTCGGCGCTCAGGATCGAGCGGTCGACGTGCGTCTCCGCGGCGAAGTTGACGATCGCCTCGCAGCCCACTGCCGCGCGCGCGACGTCTTCCGGCCGGGCGATGTCGCCTTCGTGGAAGGCGGCGTCGTCCGGCAGGTTCGCGCGGTTGCCCGAGTACGTCAGCTTGTCGAGGACGACGGCCTCGTGCCCGCCGCGCAGCAGCCGCTTCACGAAGTGCGAGCCGATGAAGCCGGCCCCGCCGGTGACGAGGATCTTCACGACGGGAAGGTTAGTGCGTGACCGGAAGCAGCCGCCGCAGCGGCCGTGGGAGCCACCAGTTCCAGTCGCCGAGCAGCCGCATCGCCGCCGGGACGATCACGAGCCGCACGAGCGTCGCGTCGAGGAGGATCGCGACCGCCAGCCCGACCCCGAGCTCCTTGAGCGACCGCGCGCCCGCGACCGCGAACGCGGCGAAGACGGCGACCATCACCGCGGCGGCGCTCGTGATGATCCGCGCCGAGCCGACGAGCCCTTCCGCGACCGCCCGCTCGTTGTCCCCGTGCGCGAGCCAGCGTTCGCGGATTCGCGTCAATAGGAACACCTCGTAGTCCATCGACAGCCCGAACGTCACCGCGAGCACGAGCGCGGGGACGATCGTGTCGATGTACCCGGGCGACTGGTAGCCGGTCCAGTCGACCCAGCCCCACTGGAACACCGCGACGAGCACGCCGTAGGACGCGCCGACGCTGAGCAGGTTCATCAGCACGGCCTTCAGCGGCAGTACCACGCTGCGCAGCAGGAGCAACAGCACGACATAACAGGCGGCGAGGATGAACAGGAGCATCTTCCAGAGCCCGCCGAAGATCGCGTGCTGCACGTCCATGTCGAAGACCGTCGAGCCGCCGACCAGGCTGTGCCTCCCGGCGGCGCGCTGAATGACGTGGACGACGTCGCGCGCAGGTTGCGTCTCCGGCGCCGCCGCGAGCCGGACGTCGAAGAGCCAGCGCGTGCCGTCGGCACTGCGCACCGGTGTACCGACCGACGCAACGCCCGGGATCCCGGCGACCTGTCGCGCGAGCGCGGCCGGCGGGCTCGGCGTGATGACGTGCACCGGCGAGGCGAAGCCCGGCCCGGCGAGCGCCGCGGCGTGCTCCGTCGCGACGCGCACCTCCGCGTTCGCCGGCAGCTCGTCGAGCCCACGGTTGAAGGTCGTCATCGAGAGCAGCGGCGCCGCGAGCAACAGCATCACGGCGGCGCCGCCGACGAGCGCGGCGACCGGCCTCCGCATCACCGCGCGCGCCCAATTCGTCCAGAGCGCGTCGCTGCCCTCCTCGCCGGTGCGCCACGGCAGCCGCAACCGGAACCGGTCGACACGCGTCCCCGCCGCAGCGAGCAGCGCAGGGAGCAGCGTCACCGATGCGAGCACCGAGATGCAGACGACGACGATCGCCCCGACGGCCATCGAGCGCAGCGCGTTGACGTCGATCGCGAATAGCGCGGCGAGCGAGATCGCGACCGTCGCGCCGCTGAACACCACCGCGGTGCCGGAGCTCGCCAGCGCGCGCTGCAGCGCCTCGTCCGGAGTCGCGTCGTTGTGCAGCTCGCGCCGGAAGCGGCTGACGATGAAGAGCGAGTAGTCCACCGCCACGCCGATCCCGATCATCGACGCCATGTTCGTGACGTACACCGAGATCGCGAACGAGCGCGACAGCCAGTAGATGACGGCGCCGCTGAGGAACACCGCCACCGCTCCGAGCGCGACCGGCGCCGCCGCGGCGGCGACCGTGCCGAAGCCGGCCAGGAGAATCAAGAGGATCAACGGGAAGCCGATCGACTCGCCGCGCTTGAGCTGCTGCTTCGACACCGTCTGGAAGTTCGACCAGATCGCGGGCTCGCCGAGCACGCGCGTCTGCACGGCAGCCGTCGTCTGGACGATTGCGTGCCGCAGCTTCGTCGCCTCGTCGATCGAGCTCGAGGTCACGCCCGTGTACGCGATCGGGACGAGCGCGGCGCGGCCGCCGTCGAGAAAGCGCGGCTTCCCCGCCCGCAGCACGCGGTCCGCTCGAACGATCGGCGCCGCCTCTGCGAGGCGGCGGCGCACGTCGGCATTCGTCGCGCCCGTGACGAGCACCGTGAACGCCGGCGGCGTGATCCCGGGGAAGGCGTCGAGCATCTTGGCGACCCGGATCGACTGGCTGCCCGGCACCTCCCAGCCGCCGCCGGAGAGATGGTCGTTCTGGTGCAGCGAGAACCAGCCTCCCGTGGCGAGCAGCACCAGCCAGACGGCAACCACGGCGCGCCGCCGGCGCGAGACGAGAGCGGCGAGGCGGGCGAGCGCGGACTCCACGATCCGAGGTTAGTGGCCAGACCGCGGCTCGGAGCCGGTGTACGCTCAGCCCGTCGAACGACGAGGAGGAACGTCATGGCGCAGGTGGAGAGCAAGGACAGGGCGACATCCGATCCGGAGGCGCGCAAGCAGGTGCTGAAGGAGATCAAGGAGCGCGGGATCGAGGACGTGCTGCTGTGGTTCACCGACATCGAGGGGCATTTGAAGAGCTTCTCGATCACGACGAGCGAGGTCGCAGGCGCGCTCGACGACGGGATGGGCTTCGACGGCTCGTCCGTCACCGGCTTCAACGCGATCGAGGAGTCGGACATGGTCGCGATTCCCGACCCGTCCACCTTCCGCGTCCTGCCCGACGGCCTGACCGGCCGCCTGATCTGCGACATCGTCACTCCCGACGGCGAGCCGTTCGGCGGCGACCCGCGCCACGTGCTGCGGCTCGCGCTCGAGCGCATGCAGTCGATGGGCTTCGACACGTTCAACATCGGCCCCGAGGCGGAGTACTTCCTCTTCAAGGACGACAAGGGCACGGAGACCCTCGACGAGGGCGGGTACTTCGCCCAGACGACGCTTGACGCGGCGACGACGATCCGCCGCGACACGATCCGCGCGCTGGAGCAGATGGGGATTCCCGTCGAGTACCACCACCACGAGGTCGGCCCGTCGCAGCACGAGATCGACATCCGCTTCACGGGGGCCGCCGAGATGGCGGACTGCATGCTCACCTACCGCCTGATCGTGAAGGAAGTAGCGAAGCAGCACGGCTACCACGCGACCTTCATGCCGAAGCCGCTGTTCGGCGAGAACGGCTCGGGGATGCACACGCACCAGTCGCTCTTCACCGGCGGGCGCAACAGCTTCTACGACGCGAACGACACGTGGCACCTCTCCGACACCGGCAAGGCGTTCATCGCCGGCCAGCTCCGGCACGCGCGCGAGATCACGGCGGTGTTCGCGCAGTGGGTCAACTCGTACAAGCGGCTCGTGCCGGGCTACGAGGCGCCGGTCTACGTCGCCTGGTCCCAGCGCAACCGCTCGGCGTTGATCCGGATCCCGCTCTACAAGCCAGGCTCCGAGAACGCGACGCGCGCGGAGCTCCGCTGCCCGGATCCCGCCTGCAACCCCTATCTCACCTTCGCCTGCCTGCTCCACGCGGGCCTCGAGGGGATCGAGCAGGGCTACGAGCTGCCCGAGCCGATGGAGACCAACCTCTACCACCTCACCGCCGAGCAGCGGCGCGAGCGGGGCATCGTCTCCCTGCCGGAGACGCTCGGCGAGGCAATCGACGAGCTCTCCCGTTCTCAGCTCGCGCGGAAGGCACTCGGCCCCCACATCTTCGACCGCTACGTCGAGCTGAAGCGGGCCGAGTGGGACGAGTACCGCGTCCAGCTGACCGATTGGGAGATGAAGAAATACCTCCCTGTGCTCTGAGCCTCTGACCTGTCACAATCGGGGCCGGCTCGTCCCCGGCGGGGACGAGCCCAACAGTCGGCCGCCCCCGGGGTGCTCATGGCACCCTGTGGTCGTTAAGGGCCCAGGGGAACCATGGTTCCCCTGGGGGACCCCTCCTTTGCGTGGGTGGCTTCTTGGTTTGCCTCACGCGCTCCGGCCAGAGCGGGGTCTGGCCTCCGCTCTTAGCGCGTGGGTGAACCAAGGACGGGCGTGGACGAGGCCGGTCGTGGCTCTGGTCGGCGTGGCTTCGCCAGGCCGACGCACGAGGTGTTCGCCTCCGGCCAAGCCGGCTTCGCCAGGCTTGGCCTCCGGCCCTAGATGGTTGTGGTCCGATACGTCGAGAGCCAGGTCCGGCCGGGCCGCAAGGCAGGCGACAGCCGGCTTGCGACACGGCGAACCTCCTCTAGGTCGTGCCGGCGAAGCCGCCGCGACCAGAGCCATAGGCGGGCTCGTCTTGAACACGTCCTTGGTGGGCCACCGCTCAAAGAGCGAAGGCCGGACCCCGCTCCGGCCGTAGCGCGTGACACACCCGCCACCCACCAACGAGAAGGAGGGGATCCCCAAGGGGAACCCTGGGTTCCCCTTGGCTACAGGAAGCTGCGGATGCTCTCGCGGTCGACCCGGAGGCCGATGACGCCGCTCGAGCCGTCGATCTGGTCGATCGTGTCCGCCGGAACCATGCGGCGGCGGCGCGAGAAGAGCCCGGACTTGACGGAGAGGGCGTCCGGGACGTCAGGAGCGGTGCCGTACATGGGGCACTCGACCTTGCCGACGACGCGTCCCCGCCGGTCGGCGACGATGTAGCCGGCAGTCCGCCGGAGGTCGAGGGCAATGGCGCTCATGTCGATGACGGTATGCCCGCTGTGCGAGGAAATTAGCGGGGCCGCGGTAAAAGGTTTGTTAATCCGGCCCGGATTCCTGCCTGAGCGGCGGGAAAAGGCAACGTCTGCAACTGGTCTACCCCGGCCGCCAGACCATCAGGA
>JANMWV010000512.1:0-2374 GCA_031394165.1 Actinomycetes bacterium | reverse complement strand
TCTCGGCATCGAGCTCGACGAGCGCACCGGCGGCACCGAGGACGCGCGCGCCGAGACGCGCCGCCAGCTCGGCGTCGCGCCGGACGCGTTCATCGTGGGCTGGGTCGGCCGCATGACAGCGGTCAAGCGAACGGACGACGTCATTCGTGCGCTTCGCGGTCTCGTGGATCGAGACGTGGACGCCTACCTCTGCCTCGTGGGCGACGGCCCGGACCGCGACCATCTCGAGCGGTACGCGCACGAGCTCGGCGTCATCAAGCGCTGCCTGTTCATGGGCTACCAGCAAGACGTCGCACAGTTCTACGGCGCGATCGACGCGCTGCTGCTGCCGTCGGTGAACGAGGGAACGCCGGTCAGCGTGATCGAGTCGCTCGCGGCGCAGCGCCCTGCGGTGGCGACGCGCGTCGGCGGCACGCCGGACGTGATCCGCGACGGCATCGACGGGTTTCTCGTCGAGGTCGGCGACGCGGATGCACTCAGCGAGCGGCTGGCCGAGCTCGCCGCCGATCCCGTACGACGCGCGCAGATGGGAGCCGACGGCCGCGAGCGCGTGCTCGGACGCTACGCCGTCGAGCGACTCGTCGACGACATCGACCGGATCGCCGCGAGCTGCTGGACGTGCGCGCCCGCTGAGGGCGCGCGCGTCCGGCAAGCGCACCTAACCGCGGGGAATCGAGAGGAAGGTGTTCCAGGAAGGCTTCTTCTTCCCGGTGACGGTCTGGAGCCCCGACTGCCAGCCGCCGATGCTCGGCTCGTCCTTGATCAGGAACCAGAGCATCATATCGATGCGCGGGTTCGCACGTGCCATCGTGAACGCCTGCTTCATGTAGAGCGCCTGGTTCGCCCAGCTGACGCCGAACACCGTCCTGTCGGGCGGGTTCGTCTGGTAGCCGTACTCCGTGATCCACAGGTGCTTGGGCCCGTAGAGCTTCGTCAGCAACGTGATCAGCGTGCCGATATTGCCGAGTTGGACGCGACGCACCTGCACTCCGGCCGGCTTGTAGTTGGGTGCCTCGCTGCCCTTGTCGGCATACGGGTGATGGGCGTAGACGTCGAAGTTCTTCATCCCGAACTTCTTCGCATTCGTGAGGAAGGTGAGCGCATCGACCGACGGCCGGATTCCCTTCGGCGCGTCGTTGCCCTTCGGCCCCGTGACGCCGCACGCGACCTGCTCGCCCTGAAGCGGGCCGAGATAGGGCGAGTGCACGCCGTCGTAGATCGCGTTGCAGATCTTCGCGTACTGGTACGCGCTCTCCACGCGCCACGCCGTGCCGACGCGCTTGTACTGCGGCGTGAGCCAGAGCGGGTTGTTCGGCTCGTTCCACGCCGTCCACATCGTCACCTTCGGCAGCGGCGTATTGGGCTTGCCGAGCGTCGGATCCAGCTGCCACGGCGGCGGGATCCAGAGCCCGCTGTAGCGCTCGGCTGCGGCATACGCGAAGTTCTCGAGGTCCTTGAAATCCGTCGGCGCGACGTTCTTGGCCTGGCCGCCGTTCGCCCAGCCGGGTGTGAACAGGATCGAGAAGACGACCTTGATGTTGTTGTCGGTGGCGTAGTGCACAAGGCGGTCGTAGATCGCCCAGTTGTACGCGGGGTCGCCGGGGTCCGTCGGGTCGGCCGGCTGCTTCGCCGCCACCGCCCACGGCGTTCCGCCCCAGTAGAGGTTCACGCGGAGCACCTGCGTGTGCAGCGTCTTCAGGGTCGCGAAGGCCGACGCGGGATTGCCGTACAGCGTGTTCGCTTCGTCGTTGATCCCGACGAGCAGGTGGCTCGACGTTCTCTTCAGCGGTGCGGTGTGGCGGTTCGGCGAAGCCGTCGCCGCTCCCACGGCGAGACCCGCGATGGCGGCCGCGAAGGCCGCGAGCAAGGCGATGCGTCTAAACACTCAATGACTCCCCTACATTCGATTGCAATGTCCGCCGCAGTCCGTCCTCGAGCGAAACCTGCGGCTCCCAGCCGAGTAGCTGCCGGGCTCGTGTGATGTCCGGTTGGCGGACTTGCGGATCGTCCACCGGTAGCGCCTCGAAAACGATCTTGCTGCCCGAGCCCGTCTCCTTGATCACGGCCTCGGCGAGCTCGAGCAACGTCAGTTCCCGCGGATTGCCGATGTTAACCGGAAGATGCTCGCCGCTCTTGGCGAGGAGCACGAGGCCCCGCACGAGATCGTCGACGTAGCAAAAGCTGCGCGTCTGCGAGCCGTCGCCGAACACCGTGATCGGCTGATCGGCGAGCGCCTGGCGGATGAAGGTCGGGATCGCGCGACCGTCGTGCGGACGCATGCGTGGCCCGTACGTGTTGAAGATCCGGACGATGCACGTGTCGACGCCCTGCTGGCGGTGGTAGGCCATCGTCAGCGCTTCGGCATAGCGCTTGG
>JANMWV010000461.1:0-2476 GCA_031394165.1 Actinomycetes bacterium | reverse complement strand
CCATCGCGACGCTCGCCGTGGCCGGCACCGCAGCGGCGGCCGTTTCATTCGACGTCGAGCACACGCGGCTGACGCGCGACACCTTCCTTCCCACCGATGCGCGCTGGGTCGACCGGGCAGGGATCGGCGACGTCGCGGCGCTTGTTACGCCGTACTCCTTGCGCTCCGCCGTTTCGGAGCAGCTGTTCTGGAACCAGAAAATCACGCGGCTGCTCCAGATGAACGGCGCCGAACAGGTCGACGCGTTCGGAGCGGCGGCGACAGTCGTCGGAAAGGACGGAACGCTGATCGCCGACGGCCACGTCGTGACCGGCTCGTTGCTCGTCGAGGAGTACGCCGACTCGGTCGAGCTCGCGGGCGCCACGCTCGTGACCCGAACGCCGAACACCTCGTTGTGGAAGTCGACCGAAACGCCCCGCCTCGTCTCCCTCACCGCGGGCCGCTACTTCGACGGCTGGTTCGGGCAGCCGGCGACCGTTACCATTTGGCCGCGTCCTGGAGGGCCGCGGATCGGAACTCTCTGCATGGTGCTCTCGCTACCGGGCACGGCCGCGACGACCCTCGACCTCACCGCGCCTGGCGTGCGGCGCTCGGTCCGCGTCAGCGGCGGCAAGCCTGTTGCTGTCGCCCTGCCGGTCGCCGTCAGGCAGCGCTGGACGTTGAGCGTGAAGGCCGAGGTTCCGCTCCAGACCACGGATGGCCGGATCGTCTCTACGTTTGGCTCAGTCCCTCGTTTTATCGTGGGTAAAGCTTCCGCCAACTCCTGCCGATAGAAGCGCCGTGACCACGACCCTGAGCCCCCCCATTCGGATCCTCGGCATCGTCGGGATCCTCGCGGCCGCCGCTATCGGCTTGCTGCTCTTCATGCATTCCCGCTCGTCGCACACGAGCTCCGCGGCCCCCGTCATCGGTGGCACGCTGCACTCGTCGACGAACGCGCCTGCCGTCCATCACACGGTTGTCCGCCCGGCCCTGCATCCCGCCACGCCGGCGAAGCCCAAGTTCATCCTCCTGCCCGGTCTGCCGATCCCGATTGCCCATGCTCTTCGCTACTCGAAGGTCATCGTCGTGTCGCTGTACGCGTCCGGCGCAGCGGGCGATAGCGCAGCGCTTCAGCAGGCTCGCCTCGGTGCCGCATCGGCGCACGCCGGCTTCGCGGCAGTGAACGTCCTGGACGAGCACATCGCCAAGGCGCTCGACAAGTACGCCGGCACCGTGTCGTCCCCGGCGGTTCTCATCGTGCGTCGCCCCGGCAACATCGTGAACCGGTTCCCCGGCTATGCCGACAAGGATCTCGTCGCGCAGGCCGCCCAGAACGCCGGCGCCCGCGGCTCACGCTGATCGACCGATCGTGGCCAAGCCAGCCACAGCCGGCGAGCTCTTCCAGCACGAGGTTCGTCGCGACGGGAAGATCGTTGCACTGCTCCGCGGCATCCCCGGTGAGAATGGGGCGATAACGGTCGAGGCGGAGGTGCACCCGGTGACGATGAACACTCCCTCGGAGCCGCAGCGCCAGCCGTTCCCGTTCACGTCGCGCGAGCAAGCGAACCGCTTCGTCGAGGGAGCGCTCGACGCGCTGCAATACCTCGGCTGCACCGTCGTCAGCTAGAACCGACCGATCGTGCTTCTAGGCGGCGGCAGCCCGAGCCCACTGTGCGGTCACGGTGGGTGTGCCGGCGATCGTCTGGTAGACGACGCAATAGCGCTCGGTCAGCCGGAGCAACGTGTCGAGGTCGTCGTCGGAGGCGGTCGTCTCGAGCTCGAAGCTCAGCCTGATCGATCGGAAGCCAACCAGCGCCTCCTTGCTGACTGCCAGAGTGCCGCGGAAGTCGAGCTCGCCTTCAGCGCGCACGACTCCCGCGTCAACGGAAAGACCAAGGGACGTCGCAACGGCGCGCAAGGTGACACCGGCGCAGGCCGCTAGAGCCTCGAGGAGCATGTCGCCTGAGCAGAGGCTTACGCCGTCACCGCCCGTTGCCGGGTGGAGCCCAGCCACCGCGAGCGCTCGGCCGGTCGCGACCGAGCACGTAATTCCCTCACCGAGTGTGCCCGTCGCACGCAATGTGACGAGCGCTGCTTCCGGATCCGCGCGGTAGCGTTGCTTCAGCGGCTCTTGCACGGCTCGAAGCTGCTCGCGGTCAATCACTACTGCCGATCGTACGTTCTCCCGAGATCTCCTCGTCGCTGCCGGACGGGTCTCTTGAGGCGCGATCCTTCAAACGGTTACACTCAATCCGATGCCGAGGTACATGATCGTGCGGAGATTCGACGTCACAGTGGCCGAGATGCCCGCCGTAGGTCGCCGCTCGAAGGAGGTTGCCGAGGCCGAGTTCCCTGAAGTCGAGTGGGAGCACAGCCATGTCGTCGTCGACGACAGCGGCACGGTGCGAACGTACTGTGTGTACGGGGCGCCGGACGAGGCGACGGTGCGCCAGCACGCGGATCGGCTCGGGCGGCACCGGGCGATGGTGCGCGA
>JANMWV010000444.1:0-1656 GCA_031394165.1 Actinomycetes bacterium | reverse complement strand
GCGGCGAATGGGGTCACCTCGGCCCGATGGACTTCGGCATCCGCGTCTCCAACCTCGACGCAGCCGTCACGCACCTCCAGGCAGACGGCGTACGGCTCCACGGCGCGCCGCAGAGCGTGCCGGTCGGAGACGGCGGCGAGTGGCGCTACGTGTACGTCGTCGAGCCCGACGGGAACTACGTCTCGCTCGTCGAGGCGCGCTATTGACCGGCGGGGCCGAATCCGTCCTGCCGCGCGACCTGCATCCCGTCACGCACCCACGTCACGCACGCGCGCGTGTTCGGCACTCCGTCGACCACCACGAGGCAGTCGAAGCAGACGCCCATCCCGCAGAACACGCCGCGCGGCGATCCGCCGGGAGTCGTCCGCATCGCGACGTGACCTTCGGCGAGCAGGAGCGCAGCGATCGTCTCGCCCTCGTAGGCCGTGACCGCACGGCCGTCGAGCGTGAGCGCGACGGTCCGGCCCCGCTCGAGCCCGTGGCCGTCGGGAAGGCGTGCAGAGTGGGCGGGCATGCGCACCATTGTCGTCACGGGCGCGTCACAGGGCAAATCCAGCAGCGGAGGTGGGGCGGGTGTTGATGTACGTCGCCGGTGAGTGGCGTGGTGCCGCTTCGGAGGAAGCCGTTGCGAACCCGTTCGACGGCGAGGTCGTGGACACGGTGCCCGTCGCGGGCGCGGCCGACGCCGTCCTCGCCGTGGCGGCCGCGGTCGACGGCGCACGCGCGATGCGGCGCCTCTCGGCCTGGGAGCGCGCGGAGATCCTGCGCCGCGCCGCCGATCTCGTCGAGTCGTCGATCGCCGACCTCGCGCGCACGATCGCGCTCGAGGTCGGCAAGCCGCTCGCCGAGGCGCGGGCCGAAGCAGGGCGCATCCCCGAGCTGCTGCGGCTGAGCGCGTCGGAAGGCGCGCGCATGCACGGTGAGACCGTCCCCGTGGATTCGACGAGCAGCGGCGCGGGCAAGCTCGGCCTGACCCTGCGCCAGCCGTGCGGTGTCGTGGTCGCGATCACGCCGTTCAACTATCCGGCCCTGCTCGTCACGCACAAGGTCGGCCCTGCTCTCGCGGCCGGCAACGCCGTCGTCCTCAAGCCCGCGCGCCAGACGCCGCTGACGGCGCTCTGGCTCACCCGCGTCCTGCTCGACGCGGGACTGCCCGAGAACGCGCTCCAGTGCATCACCGGCCCGGGCTCGGAGCTCGGCCGCGTGCTCTGCTCCGACCCCCGCGTCCGCAAGATCAGCTTCACCGGCTCGACCAAGGTCGGCGACGAGATCACGCGGGTCGCAGGGGTGAAGCGGCTCTCGCTCGAGCTCGGCGCGAACTGCCCGCTGATCGTGCTGCCCGACGCCGATCTCGACCGGGTCGCCGCCGCGACCGCCACCGGCGGCTTCGTCAACGCGGGCCAGGTCTGCATCTCCGTGCAGCGCGTGCTCGTCGCGCGCGGGGTGTACGACGACTTCGTCGAACGGCTCGTCCCTCTCGTCGAACGCCTGCGCACCGGTCACCCCCTCGACGCGGAGACACGGCTCGGTCCCGTCATCTCCGAGAGCGAGGCGGAACGGGTCGAAGGCGCGATTCGCGCCGCGGTCGACGGTGGAGCACGCCTGCTCGTGGGCGGCGAGCGCGACGGCGCGGTCGTCGAGGCGAGCGTCGTGGGA
>JANMWV010000057.1:0-2909 GCA_031394165.1 Actinomycetes bacterium | reverse complement strand
GACCGTTGAGCCGAACGCGAAGCTGTCGGGCTCGACCGCGGTCTCGTGCTGGCTGTCCGGATTCGCGTACGGGTCGACGGACAGTCGTCGCACCACCGTCTCGCAGTTCTGGACCCGGTCGGTGAGATCGGCAGTCACGAGGTCGGTGCCCGCGCCGCAGTCGACGCGGTCGGCTCCGCCGAACGCGGCCTGCACGAAGTCGTCGCCGGCTGCCGCATGGATCCGGTCCGGCGCCGCCGTGCCGAGGATCAGCTCGCCGCGTAGCGATCCCTGAATCGTCGCCGCGGCGGCGGGCGCCGCGAGGATCAGCGCGAGGAGGACGACGAGACGGCGCACGGCCCGCCAGCCTACCCGCGAAAACTCCGCAGTATCCTCACGACAATGAAGGTGCACGACGTCGACGTGCTCGTGGTGGGCAGCGGCTTCGGCGGCAGCGTCGCCGCGTGGCGGCTGACCGAGAAGGGCTACCGCGTCGCCGTGCTCGAGGCCGGCCGCCGCTTTGGCCCGCAGGACTTCGCCCGCACGAACTGGAACCTGCGCCGCTACCTCTTCGTGCCGCGCCTCGGGCTCCGCGGCATCCAGCGCCTGACGCTCCTCGACGACCTGCTCGTGCTCTCGGGCGCGGGCGTCGGCGGCGGGTCGCTCGTCTATGCGAACACGCTCTACGAGCCGCTCGAGCCGTTCTTCGACGACCGCCAGTGGGCGCACATCGCCGACTGGCGGCAGGAGCTCGAGCCGTACTTCGCGCAGGCACGCGACATGCTCGGCGGCGTCGAGACGCCGTTCGAGTCGGCGGCGGAGGACGTCGTGCGCGCGGTTGCGCGTCGTCTCGGCGTCGAGGACACGTTCCGCCGCACCGTCGTCGCCGTCGACTTCGACGCCTGCGTCCGGTGTGGAGGCTGCATGGTCGGGTGCCGCTACGAGGCGAAGAACACGCTCGACCGGAACTACCTCCGGCTCGCCGAGGCAGGCGGCGCCACCGTTCATCCCGAGCGGGAGGCGACGCTCGTGCGGCGCGTGAACGGCGGCTGGGAGGTCGACACGGTGCACCCGGGAGCGTGGGTGCGGCAGCGCCGGGAGCTCTTCCGCGCGGAGCAGGTCGTCCTCGCCGCCGGCGTGCTCGGCACCCTGAAGCTGCTCTTCCGCTCGGGCCTCGGCGGGCCGAACGTCGGCATGCTCGTGCGCTCGAACTCCGAGACGGTCGTCGGCGCCGGCGCGCGCGACCGGTCGATCGACTACTCGGAGGGCATCGCGATCGGCTCGTCGTTCCGCCCGAACGCCGACACGCACATCGAGCCGGTGCGCTACCCGAAGGGCTCGAGCATGATGGGCCTGTTCTCGACCGTGCTCGTCGACGGCGGCGGCAGCGTTCCACGACCGTTGCGCTGGCTCGCGACGGGCGCGCGGCATCCGTTGCGCTTCGTGCAGTCGCACTGGGTGCGCCACTGGGCCGAGCGCACGGTGATGCTGCTCGTCATGCAGGCGCGCGACAACTCCGTTCGCATCCGCTGGAACGGCAGGCGCCTGCGCACCGAGCGCGGCCGCGGCGAGTCGACGCCGACCTGGATCCCCGCGGCGACCGAGGCGGCGCGGATCGCGGCCGACGTGATGGGCGGCCTGCCCGGCTCCGGGCTGAACGAGGTGCTGCTCAATCGCCCGTTCACCGCGCACATCCTCGGCGGCGCGCCGATCGGCGACTCGCCCGAGACCGGCGTGCTCGACGCCTGGCACCGCGTCTGGACGGAGCCGGGGCTGCACGTCGTCGACGGCGCTGCGGTCAGCGCCAATCTGGGTGCGAATCCCTCCCTGACGATCGCCGCCCAGGCCGAGCGTGCGCTCGCGTTCTGGCCGAACAAGGGCAAGCCAGATCCCAGGCCGCCGCTCGGCGCGCCGTACAAGCGCATCGAGCCGGTGCCGGCGCACGCATCCGTCATCATCCGCGCATGAGGCGAATTGCCATCGTCGGTGCCGTCGCAGTCCTGGCGGCGATCGGGGCGGTCGTCGCGTTCGGCGTGCTCGGCCCCGACCCGGAGGCGCAGTCGCGCGCCGACGGGTGTGGGCGCAGCCGCCAGCTCGAGTTCACGCGCCAGTCGCCGGGCTGGGTCTACGTGAACGACAAGGACTTTCCGGCGGGCGGGCCGACGCCGCCCGTGCAGTGGCTGTCGGGCCTCGTGCAGGCGTACCGCAACCTGCCCGACGCGTCGCATCCTTCCGGTGGCGACGACCCGACGACGCACGACTCGTTCGATCTCAACTTCAACGTCGTGCCCGATCCCGGCTACGAGCAGCTGCTGGGCGGGCTCGCCGAAGCCGACACCGGCAACTTCGAGGGCAACGGCGAGGAGAGGGGGCGGATCCACCTCGAGCGCGAGTCGGCCTCGCTGCCTGCGTGGTCGTGGCCCGACGCGGGCGACCACGTCCAGGTGATGGGGTCGTGGGTCTGGGATTGCGGGCACTGGGATCCGGGCGGCGAGCGCACCGAGATCCATCCGTACCGCGCGATCTGGGACGAGCGCGTGCCGTCGGCGCGCAGCCCGTACGGCGAGTCCGAGGGCGATCTCTTCGTCACGACGGAGGCGACGCCGGCCGGCCAGATCGCGGAGTGCGCGCACAAGACGAAGGGCGATCCCACGGCGTACAAGGCCTGCACCTTCGCGCAGTCGAAATGGCTGGACGTGAGCGGCGACTACGCATTGACGCTGCGGGCGCCGCCGCGACCGCCGGGAGCGACGCACCTCGCGATCCGCGTCGTCGACCGCGGCTCCACCGTGAGCCCGGCCTGGACGTCGACGATCGCCGGCGGGCAGCTGACGCTTCGCTTCCACCTCGACTCGAAGCCGGAGACGCGCCTCGTCGTCGCCAAGCAGGTGTTCCTCGGCTGGCGGCCGCTCGCCGCCGCGAGCCTGCCG
>JANMWV010000420.1:0-5229 GCA_031394165.1 Actinomycetes bacterium | reverse complement strand
CACTTGGATTGGGCGAGGAGCCGCCGGGCCTGCTGTACGCGGTCAACCGCGCGTACGTGGAGCCCGGCCACGAGCTGCGCGACGGCGACGAGGTGGCGATCATTCCGCCCGTCTCGGGAGGGGACTTCCTGATCAGCGCGCAGCCGCTCGACGTCGCCGCCGCGATCGCCGAGGCAACGAGCGACGAAGCGGGCGCCGTCGCGTCGTTCGTCGGCACCGTGCGCCGTCACTCGCGCGGGCGCACTGTGCTGTATCTCGAGTACGAGGCCTTCGAGGAGATGGCGGAGCCGATGCTGCGCGCGCTCGCCGACGAGCTGACGACGAAGCACGGGTTGACGAAGGTCGCGATCCACCACCGCGTCGGCCGAGTGGAGATCGGCGAGCCGAGCGTCGTGATCGCCGTCTCCGCCCCGCACCGCGCCGCCGCGCTCGAGGCCTGCCGCGAGGCGATCGACACGCTCAAGGAGACGATCCCGCTCTGGAAGAAGGAGTTCTACGAGGGCGGCGAGGAGTGGTTGGGACGTGGATCGTGAATAGAGAGGTCTGGATGGCCGATGACTGACGAGATGCGCGACTACCAGCCGATCCAGCCCCGCGGGGCCGGCCACAGCGTGCGCAAGGCGCTCGAGCGTGTGGGCGCGCTCGCGCTGCTGATCGGGACGACCGCGCTCAAGTGGGGCTTCGTCTTCGTCAAGTTCTTCGGCTTCTTCATCTCCGTCGCCGCCTACACCCTGTGGTTCCACAGCTGGACGTTCGCGCTCGGCTTCGTGCTGATGATCCTCGTGCACGAGCTGGGACACGCGGCCGAGGCTCGCCGGCAGGGGCTCGAGGTGTCGGCGCCGATGTTCATCCCCTTCATCGGCGCGTACGTGAAGATCCGGCACGCCGGGCTCACGCCGTGGCGCAACGCGCTCATCTCGCTCGCCGGTCCCGCCGCCGGCGGCGCAGCGGCAGGCGTCGTCTGGGCCGTCGGCTCGGCGCGCGGCTCGACGCTGCTCCTCGTGCTCGCCAACATCGCGTTCCTGCTCAACGCGTTCAACCTGCTGCCGATCGGCTTCCTCGACGGCGGCCAGATCTCTCGCTCGATGACCGAGGCGTGGCGGATGCCGGTGATCCGGTTCGAGGGCGGCGTGCCGGTGCAAGCGTTTGCGCCCGACCGCAGGCGCGCAGTGCTCATCGGCGTGCTCTACGCCGGCCTCGCTGCGCTGCTCGTCGGCGGGATGCTCGCCACGAACCACGCCGGCGGCCGCTGATGGAGGACCGGCGGCTCCTCGAAGCCCACGAGGAGGGCCCGGACGAGCTGCGGCGGCACACCGCGTTGATCGCGGACGAGTTCTACGACGGCTTCATGGCCGTCGAACGGATCGACCGTCCCGCCGTGTCGATGTTCGGGTCGGCGCGCGCGCACGAGGGCTCGTTGCCGTACGAGGCCGCGCGCGCCACCGCGCAGCTCTTCGCGAAGGCGGGCTGGGCCGTCGTCACCGGCGGCGGGCCCGGCGTGATGGAGGCAGCGAACCGGGGGTGCCGCGAAGCGGGCGGTCTCTCCGTCGGCTTCAACATCGAGCTGCCGCACGAACAGGGAGCGAATCCGTACCTCGACGTGTCGCTCACGTTCAGACACTTCTACGCGCGCAAGACGATGTTCGTGAAGGCGGCCGAGGGCTTCGTCGTCTTCCCCGGCGGCTTCGGCACGGCGGACGAGCTCTTCGAGTCGCTGACGCTGATCCAGACCGGCAAGGTGCTGCACTTTCCCGTCGTGCTGTTCGACTCGGCGTTCTGGTCGCCGCTGCTCGACTGGGTGCGCGAGCGCGTGCTGCCGCTCGGGATGGTCTCGCCCGGGGATCTCGAGCTCGTGACCGTGACCGACGACCCCGAGGTCGCCGTGCGGACGGTGCTCGACTCGTATCGGGTGCTCTTTCCCGGCGGTGGCAATGCCCACGAGCCGCAGCGGTAACTCAAGTCCGTCCGACGGGTTGCCGATTGTTGCCCGGATGCGTGGAGGTCGCCGCCCCTCTAGTCACGTCGAGCTGCTGCTTGCCCAGCTGCCGTCGTCGTTCGTCTGGACGACGTCGCCCGACTTGCAGCTGACCTCGGCATCCGGCGCAGCGCTGGCGTTGCTCGGCATCGGCGACGCGGAGACCGTCGTCGGCCAGAACGCTGGAGACGATCCTCGCCGGCGGCCGCGACCGCGGCGCTGAGGTCGTGCGCGCACACAGGCGTGCGCTCGAGGGCGAGTCGACCCAGCTGACGCAGTCGACGCGACGGTGGACGCTCGACATCCACATCGAGCCGCTCCGAGAGGAGGGCAAGGTCGTCGGAGTCGGCGGCATCGCGCTCGACGCGTCGAAGCGCCGCGCGGCCGAGCACGCGCTGGTGGAGTCGGAGGCGCGATTTCGCACGCTCGTCGAGCACCTGCCGATCTGCACGTACGTCAACCCGATCGGCTTCCCGATCCGCACGACGTACATCAGCCCGTTCATCGAGCAGCTGCTCGGCTATCCGGCGGAGCAGTGGCTCCAGGAGGACGACTTCTGGATGACGCGGCTGCACCCGGACGACCGCGACGCCGCCCTCGAGGGCACGACGCGCACGCACGCGACGGGCGAGCCCTTCCGCGGCACGTACCGGATGCTGCACAAGGACGGGCACGTCGTCACCCTGCTCGACGAGACGATCCCGGTCAGCGACGAGCAGGGCCGGGCGCTCTTCCTCTAGGGCTTCCTGCTGAACGTCGCCGAAACGACGTAGCCTTCCCAGCGTGGAGCTGCGCGACCTCCCCTCGGTGGACGAGCTGGCGCGCGGGCTGGACGACCCGCTCGCGATCGACGCCGCGCGGTCGGTGCTCGAGCGCGCGCGCGAGGAGATCCGCGCCGGCGCCGATCCCGGCGACCTGGGGGCACGGCTCGCCGGTGAGTTGCAGGCGATGCGGATCCCGAACCTGCGCCGCGTCCTCAATGCGACGGGCGTGATCGTCCACACGAACCTCGGCCGCGCGCCGCTCGCCGAGGAGGCGATCGCGCGTGTCGTCGAGACCGCGCGCGGCTACTCGAACCTCGAGCTCGACCTCAGTTCCGGGACGCGCGGCTCGCGGCAGGACCACGTCGCGGGGCTGTTGCGGGGGCTGACCGGTGCCGACGCCGCGCTCGTCGTCAACAACAACGCGGCTGCCGTGCTGCTCGCGCTCGCGGCGCTCGGCGAGGGCCGCGAGGTCGTCGTCTCGCGTGGCGAGCTGATCGAGATCGGCGACGGCTTCCGCATCCCCGACGTGCTGACGCGCTCGGGCGCGCGGCTCGTCGAGGTCGGGACGACGAACCGGACGCGCGCGAAGGACTACGAGAAGGCGGTCGGGCCGGAGACGGCGCTGCTGCTGCGCGTGCACCAGTCGAACTTCCGCGTCGTCGGGTTCACCGAGCTGCCGCGGCTCGAGGAGCTCGCGGCGGTCGCGCGGCGGCACGACCTGCCGCTCGTCGACGACCTCGGCTCGGGCGTGCTCGTCGAGCTGCCGGGTGAGCCGTCGGCGAAGGAGTCGCTGGCGGCTGGCGCGGACCTCGTGTGCTTCTCCGGCGACAAGCTGCTCGGCGGGCCGCAGGCGGGAATCGTCGTCGGGCGAGCCGACCTCGTCGAGCGGCTGCGGCGGCATCCGCTGCAACGCGCGATGCGCGCCGACAAGCTCACGCTCGCTGCGCTCGAGGGAACGCTGCGGCTCTATGTCGAAGCGCCGGAGCGCATCCCGGTGCTGCGGATGCTCGCGCAAGACATCGGCGCAGTGCGCGCGCGTGCAGAGCGGCTCGCAGGCCTCGTCGGCGGCGCCGTCGAGGAGACCGTCGGCCGCGTCGGCGGCGGCGCGCTGCCGCTCGCGGAGCTGGCGAGCTTCGCGTGCGCGGTCGAGGAGTCGCTCGCCGCGCCGCTCCGGCACGGGAAGCCGCCCGTGGTCGGCGTCGTGCGCGACGGCAAGCTCCTCCTCGACTGCCTGACGCTCGCGGACGCGGAGGTCGACGAGGTCGCCGCCGCCGTGAGCGCATGCCGCTGACGGTCGGCACCGCAGGTCACATCGACCACGGCAAGACGACGCTCGTCGAGGCGCTGACGGGCAAGAACACCGACCGGCTGCCGCAGGAGCGCGAGCGGGGCATCTCGATCGACCTCGGCTACGCGCCGCTCGACCTGCCCGACGGGACGAGACTCTCCGTCGTCGACGTTCCCGGGCATGAGCGGTTCGTGCGCACGATGGTCGCCGGCGCGAGCGGCATCGACCTGTTCCTGCTCGTGATCGACGCCGCGGAGGGCGCGCGGCCGCAGACGCTCGAGCATCTCGCGATCCTGCGCCTGCTCGGCATCGAGCGCGGGGTCGTTGCGCTGACGAAGTGCGACCTCGTCGACGACGAGACGCTCGAGCTTGCGCGCGCCGAGGCGGAGGAGCTCGTGCCCGGCGCGCCCGTCGTCGCTGTGAGCGCGCGTACCGGCGCCGGGCTCGACGAGCTGCGCGCGACGCTCGCGCAGGCAGCGCAGGCGCAGGAGCACGCCGGCCGCGACGCGGCCACACGCCTCTACGTCGACCGCGTCTTCACGTTACGCGGCATCGGCACGGTCGCGACCGGAACGCTCTGGTCGGGCTCGATCGGCGAGGGCGACGAGCTGCGCGCGGAGCCGGGATCGCGGCCGGTGCGGGTGCGCAGCGTCCAGGTGCACGACGAGGCGGTCGCCCGGGCCGAGCCGGGGCAGCGCGTCGCCGTCGCACTCCCCGGCACCGAACGGAGCGAGCTGCGCCGCGGCGACGCGCTCGTCGCGCCGGGCGCGTATCCGTCGAGCTACCGCCTCGACGTCGTGCTCGAGGCGCTCGCAGACGTGCCGCCGCGCGTGCTCGTACACCACGGCACCAGCGCCGTGCTCGCGCGCGTCGTGCGCGTCGGCGAGCGCTGGGCGCAGCTGCGGCTGGCCGAGCCCGTCGTCGCCGCGCGCGGCGACCGGGTGGTGCTGCGCGCCGACACGACGGTCGGCGGCGGGCTCGTGACGGACCCCGCGCCGCCGCGGCACGCGAGTGCCGAGCGGATGGAGCTCGTCGAGCGCGGCGCGATTGCCGCGACCGTGTACGAGCCCGTGCGCGCCGAGTCGGTGCGGCATCTCGTCGACGGCGAGGTGGAGGGCGTCGAGCACGCGGACGGCTGGCTCTTTGCCGCCGCGTGGCTCGACGAGCTGCGCGCGGAGCTCGAGCAGCGCATTGCCGCGGCG
>JANMWV010000409.1:0-3223 GCA_031394165.1 Actinomycetes bacterium | reverse complement strand
GGAGGAAGTCCACCGGATATTCGAGGTGCTTCTGGAGCATGCTCTTGATCTCCTTGAGCGCACGGTCCTCCGTCACGCCGGGGATGTACTCCGTGCCGGCCAGCGGAACCCGGGCCATCGCCGCCGCCTCCATCGTCAGCGCGCAGAGGTCCTCCGGCTCGAGCGAGTGCACGTTCGTCTTGCCGCACGCACGCGCGAGCATCTGCAGCTCGAGCGTCAGCGTGTGGAGGTAGTTGTAGACACGCTCCGACGCCTCGTCGACGTTGAGCCGCTAGCGCAGCTCGGGATCCTGCGTCGTGATGTGACCGGGCAACGACCGGTATGGCAGTGGTAGCACTGGCCTGCCGGGACGCCGATCGTCCCCTCGTAATCGGTGACGCCCGGGATCTCCTTGTTGCAGTTCAAGGCCATCAGGGCCGAGTGGCCGATCGCCACCGCCTTCGCCCCGAGCGCGATGCACTTGGCGACGTCGCCGCCGTTGCGGATCCCGCCTGCGACGACGAGGTCGACCTCGTCGGCGAGGCCGACGTCCTCGAGCGCACGCCGGGCCTCGGGGATCGCCGCCATCAGGGGGATCCCGGTCTCCTCGGTCGCGATGTGGGGGCCTGCGCCCGTGCCGCCTTCGGCACCGTCGAGATAGATGATGTCCGGGCCGCACTTGGCCGCCATGCGCACGTCGTCGTACACGCGCGCGGCACCGAGCTTCAGCTGGATCGGGATCTGGTAATTGGTCGCCTCGCGGACCTCCTGGATCTTCAGCGAGAGATCGTCCGGGCCGAGCCAGTCGGGGTGGCGCGCGGGCGAGCGCTGGTCGATGCCGGCGGGCAGCGAGCGCATCTCCGCCACCTGCTCGGTCACCTTCTGGCCCATCAGGTGGCCGCCGAGCCCGACCTTGCAGCCCTGTCCGATGAAGAACTCGACCGCGTCCGCGAGCATCAGGTGGTGCGGGTTGAACCCGTACCGGCTCTGGATGCACTGGTAGTACCACTTCGTCGAGAGGTCGCGCTCCGGCGGGATCATCCCGCCTTCGCCGGAGCAGGTCGCGGTGCCGGCCATCGACGCGCCCTTGGCGAGCGCCATCTTCGCCTCGAGCGAGAGCGCGCCGAAGCTCATGCCCGTGATGTAGACCGGGATGTCGAGCTCGATCGGGTTCTTTGCGAACCGCGCGCCGAGAATCGTCTTCGTCACGCACTTCTCGCGGTAGCCCTCGATCACGAAGCGCGTCAGCGTTCCCGGCAGGAACATCAGGTCGTCCCAGTGGGGCATGTCCTTGAAGATCGAGAAGCCGCGCATGCGATACCGGCCGAGCTCGGCCTTCATGTGGATGTCGTTGATGACGTCCGGCGTGAAGATCCTCGAGTGCCCGAGGATCGTGTTGCGCGAGGGTGCGGTCTCGTCGGCCACTAGAGCACCAGCTTCCGCTCGGAGGGCTCGAGGTTGTCGTAGTTGTAGAGCTTCTTGCCGCAGACGAATTTCTGGAATTCCGGCGGCGAGCCGAGGCCGTAGATGGCGAACTTCCGCTCGATCAGCTCGGTGTCGGCTTCGGTCCACTCGCCCGGCACGCAGTCGATCCCGAGCGACTTGACCTTGCCGGCGACGTAGATCGTGCCGTCGTACATCGAGTCGCCGAGTCCGGCCCCGACGTCGCCGCAGAGGATCTGCCGGCCCCGCTGCAGCATGAATCCCGTCATCGAGCCGGCTCTCCCGAGCACGATGATCGTGCCGCCCTTCTGGTCGATCCCGGTGCGCGCGCCGACCATGCCCTTGACGAGCAGGTCGCCGCCGCGCATCGCGGCGCCCGTCAACGAGCCCGCGTTCGAGTCGATCACGACGACGCCGGACATCATGTTCTCGCACGAAGACCAGCCGACCCGGCCCTTGATGTGGATCTCGGGGCCGTCGATCACGCCGCAGCCGAAGTAGCCGAGGCTGCCGTCGAAGGTGATCTTGCAGCGCGTGAGGATGCCGACGCCGAGCGAGTGCTTCGCGCCCGGGTTGAGCACGGTCACATCCTTCACTCCCTGCTCGTAGAGGAGCCAGCGCAGCTCGAGGTTGATCTTCCGCGTCGAGAGGTCCTTCGCATCGAAGACGGCCTTCTCGCCGTCGATCTCCGAGATCTTGAGCACGGTGTCGTCGACCTCGACGAGCCCTCGCGCGTCGTACGTGATCATCCTCTCGCCGGCTAGCGCGTCCACACCATCACCTCACCCTCGTAGGGATCCCAGGTCTCGATCTCGTGGTCGACGATCGCGCGGATCGCGATCTCCTCGGAGGCGAGAGCGACGATGTCGTCGCCCTCGTAGAGGACGAGCGGCTTCGCTGCCATCTCGTCCTTCGCCACGCCGAGCGCCTCGCTGGTGACGCAGATGTACGTGAAGACGCCGTCGAGCTCTTCGAGGCTCTTGCGCATCGCATCTTCGAGCGAGTAGCCGTCGCCCATCTTCTGTGCGAGGTAGACGGCGATCACCTCGGAGTCGCACTCGGACTGAAAGCGGTGGCCACTGCGTTCGAGCCGGTGCTTCCACTGGAAGTAGTTCGTGAGCTGCCCGTTGTGCACGACGGCGACGTCGCCGAACGGGTACGCCCAGTACGGATGCGCACCGGAGATGTCGACGTCGGACTCGGTCGCCATCCGGACGTGGCCGATCGCGTGCGTCCCGACGAAGGCGTCCAGGCCGTACTGCTGCGACACCTGCTCGGCGTCACCCAGGTCCTTGATGATCTCGAGCGAGTGCCCGAGCGAGAGCACCTCCACGTGCGGGACGTCCTCGACCACATCGGTGATCGCCTTCAGCTCGCCGTCGTAGTCGAACGAGACGCGGTAGGCGTACCCCGTCTCCTGCTCGACTTCGAGGTTCTTCGCGCCGCGCGCGCGGAGCCGCTGTTCGACCTCTCGTCTGTTGTGCTCGAGCCGCTGCACGAAGTCGAAGTCGCGTGCGTCGTTCGCATCCGCGAGCGTGAAGCGCATCACGAACTGCTGCTGCACGGGGCCGTAGAGCGCATAGCCGGTCGAGTCGGGCCCGCGGTGCTTCATCGCCTGGAGCATCCGAGTCATGTCGTGGCCGACGGTGTGATCGCCGCCGTTGCCGTGATAGATCACCCCGGCGATTCCGCACATCAGCGCTTACCTCGTTCGCAGCGCGTGCTCGCCGGGGGCGAAAAGCAAGCTGGGGAAGGACGCAGGGAGCGTTCGTAGCCGGAGGCTACGGACGTGACTGAGGAC
>JANMWV010000395.1:0-6744 GCA_031394165.1 Actinomycetes bacterium | reverse complement strand
GCCGGCGTTCGGTCGCACGAGGAAGACGGCCTCGTCGCCGCCGGTGACGCCGGGGTCGCGCTCGCGCAGCTCGCAGGCGAACTCGCCCTCGCCCATCCCGACGTCGTGCAGCTCTGCGGCCACCGCCTCGGCAAAGGCAGGCGCGGAGGCTGTCCGCTCGGCACGGAGGCCGAGCGAGAGCTCCTGCATCCGGCTGCTCGCCGCGTCGAGCGCGGCTGCGGCGGCCGCCGCTGGATCGACGCCCTCGTCGAGTGACGCGAGCTCCGCACGGGCCTCGGCGGCGCGCTGCATCAGCTCCTCGTAGCTCGTGGCGCGGTAGCGGCGCTTCGCCTCGGCGATCCGGTCGAGCCCCGCCTCGAGCTGCTCGAGCCGCCCCGGCTCGGCCTCGAGCGATGCGAGGAACGCGTGCAGCTCGTGCGCTGTCTCGCGGAGCCGAAGCTCGACGTCGCGCAGCTCGTCGCCTGCGCGCTGGAGCTCGGGCGCGAGGCGCTCGAGCGGCGCGATCGTTCGCTCCGCGATCCCGACGAGCCCGGCGGCGCCGTCGCCCTCGTCGGGCGCGAGCGACTCGGCGGCTGCTGCTGCCGCCTCGGCGAGCTCGGAGACGTGGCGCAGGCGCTCGCGGTCGGCACGCAGCCGCTCCTCGTCGCCTTCCTCCAGGCCTTCGGTGTCCTCGACGAGCGCGCGCAGCTCGGCGAGGCGAGCCTCAGCGAGCGCCGCGTTCGCGGTCAGGTCGTCGTGGCGCTTCCGGGCTGCCGCGAGCTCGCGCCACGCGGTGCGTGCGTCCACGCGCCGGTGGAGCTGCTCCTCGCCGCAGAAGCGGTCGAGCACCTCGAGCTGGTAGGCGGGCCGCGCGAGGCGCCGCTGCTCGAACTGGCCGGACATCGCGAGCACCCGCTCGAGAGTGGCGGCCACGTCCTCGCGCGCAGCGGCGCGGCCCCAGGCGTACGCGCGGGTGCGGCCGTCGCCGAAGACCTTGCGCGAGACGACGAGCACGTCCTCGTCCTCGGGCCGCAGGTCGCCCAGCTCCTCGAGCTCGTCGGGGAGGTCGAGCTCGGCCTCGACGTAGGCCTCCGCCCCGGCCGCGCCGACGAACGAGTCGTCGCCCTTCGTCCCCAGCAGCAGCCCCACCGCCTGGGCGAGGATCGTCTTGCCGGCGCCCGTCTCGCCCGTGATCGCGTTCAGGCCGGGCGAGAGCTCGAGCTCGGCTTCCCTGATCAGCACGAGGTTCTCGATTCGCAGGCGGCGCAGCATCGAGGCCCATCGTAGAGCGGGCACCCGACGGCCGGCTAGCGGCCGTTCAGGACGCGAACGTCTCGCGGTACCGCCCGAAGAAGGTCGTCTCCGGCAGCGTCGCGAGCAGGCTGCGCTGCTCGCAGAGATAGATCGCGGCCCCCTCGCCCGGCTGCACGTCGGCGACTCGCTGGCCGTCGACGAGCAGGCCGGCGGCGACGTCCACCGTCGCGTTCCGCACCGTGACCTCCGCACCGCGCGGCACGACGAACGGCCGGGCATGCAGCGAGTGCGGCGCGATGAACGTCACGGCCATGGCGTCGAGACCGCGCACGAGCACCGGGCCGCCGTTCGAGAGGTTGTACGCCGTCGACCCGGACGGCGTCGAGCAGATCATCCCGTCGCACGGAACGGTTCCGAGCTCCTCGCCGCCGATCGCCCACGCGAGCTCGACCATCCGCCCCAGCGTCGAGCTCGTCACGACGATGTCGTTGACCGCGACGTGGCGCCGGCCGTCGAGGCGCACCTCGAGCGTCGGCAACTCGACGGTCAGGTACTCGCCGGCGAAGACGCGCTCGAGGTCGCGGTCGAGATCCTCCGGCCGGATCGACGCGAGGAAGCCGACGCGCCCGTAGTTGACGCCGATCGCGGGCACGTTCGTGCCGAGCAACTTCGTGAGCGTGCGCAGCATCGTGCCGTCGCCCCCGAGAGCGACCACGAGGTCTGCGTCGCGCGGGTCGTCGACGAGTACGACGCTCGCCTTCGCGGCGACCGCCTTGACCCGCTCGACGGCGCTCTCGACGTCGACGTAGCCGTGCGTGACGACGGCCGCGGTGCTAACCCGCGGCGACCGCTTTGTCGATTCGCTCGTCGAGGTCATCCGGAAGCTTCGGGTGGTCGGCGTGTCTGAACTGGAGGAAGAACTCCCGGTTGCCCTTCGGACCCGGGAGCCCGGAGTCTACGACTCCGGCCACCTCTGCCTGCCAGCCGAGCGCAGCGTAGGCGATCTCGCGGAGGACGCGAGCGCGCACGACGGGGTCGCGGACGACGCCGCTGCCCTTCGCCACGTCGGCGCGGCCCGCCTCGAACTGCGGCTTCACGAGCACGAGCGCCTGCCAGCCGGGAGCGGCGAGCTCGAGCGCCGGCGGCAATGCCGTCTTGACCGAGATGAACGAGACGTCGCAGACGACGAGCTGCGGGGCGAACGGCAGCTCCGTCAGCGCGCGCGCGTTCGTCCGCTCGAACACGACGACGCGCGGGTCGTCGCGGATCTTCGGATGGAGCTGCCCGTGGCCGACGTCGACGGCGATCACGCGGGCCGCGCCGCGCTGCAGGAGCACGTCGGTGAAGCCGCCGGTGGAGGCGCCGAGGTCGAGCGCGTCGAGCCCGGCCGGATCGACGCCGAGCGCGTCGAGAGCGTTGGCGAGCTTCTCGCCGCCCCGCGACACGTACGCCGTGCGTGCCACGACCGACAGCTCGGCGTCCTCGTCGACCTGGTGGCCCGGCTTGTCGTGGCCCGGCACGAGCCCGGCCATCACGAACGCCTGCGCCTGCGTCCGCGACTCCGCGAGCCCGCGCTCGACGAGCAGGATGTCGAGGCGTTTCTTCATGCGACCGAGAGTCCCCAGGAGCCTGTGAAGGTCTCGCCCGGCTCGAGGCGGATCAGGCCTTCGCCGCTGCGGAACGCGTTGCGCGGGCAGGTCATCGGCTCGACTGCGAGGGCGCGCCGGTTCACGTCGGGCAACGGGTCGCCGCTGAAGAGCTGCACATACGGCCACGCCTCGTCGGCCCAGACCGTCACGTCGTCGACGTGCAGCCGCCAGGGAGCCTCCAGGTGCAGCGCCTCGTCGAACTGCTGCGCGCCGATCGACTCGCCGTCGAGCGTCAGGTCGTCGACGCGGCCGGTCGGCGCAGCGATGTACGGATGGTGGCCGGCGCCGAACGGGCAGGCGCGGTCGCCGGCGTTCTCCGCGGTCGTGCGCACGGTCAGTCCGGCAGCGCCGAGCCCGTACTCGACGTGCAGTCGCAGCGTGAACGGATACCCGGGCTGCGGGTGCAGGACGTGCTGCATGACGACGCGTGCCTCGTCGCGCTCCACCGCGGCCCAGCTCGCCCAGCGCACGAGGCCGTGGATCGCGTTCCCGTACTCGGGCTCCGTCAGCGCGAGGCGATGCTCGACACCGTCGAACGTGTACGTCCCATCGTCGATCCGGTTCGGCCACGGCATCAGCACCTGGCCGCGCGCGGACCTGCAGATCTCCTCCTCCCCGTAGCCGTCGAGCACGGCGCGGTCACCGACGGCATACCAGCGCAGTCCGCCGCCGACCTCAACGACCGTCGCACGCTGCTCCGCGAAGGCGAGGTGGTGCTGCGCGCCCGAGGGTGGGATCACGCCGTTCGCACGGCGAGGCCGTCGACGATCTCGCGCAGCACCGAGGTGTCCGCGTCGATTGCCGCGAGCCGCCCACGTGTGCGCTCCGCTGCCTCGTCCGCGACGCTGCGGGCGCCGTCGACGCCGTGCGTGACCACGTAGCCGTCGCCGTCGAGGATGTCGTCGACGATCTGGAAGAGCAGCCCGAGCTCGTCGGCGAACGCGCGCCAAGATCGCTGCTCGCCTTCCGGCACCCCCGCCACCCACAGCGCGAGCCCGACCGACGCCTCGAAGAGGCAGCCCGTCTTCAGCTTGTGCAGCGTCACCTCGTCGGGCGCGGTGCCGGTGACGTCGAGGTACTGGCCGCCGATCATCCCGAGGGTCGCCTCCGCCAGCTCGCGCGCGACGTGCGGCGTGCCGT
Organism: Actinomycetes bacterium; assembly: GCA_031394165.1. GTDB lineage: Bacteria > Actinomycetota > Thermoleophilia > Gaiellales > Gaiellaceae > Palsa-739. The sequence goes on along the minus strand of JANMWV010000395.1, from coordinate 2,722 downwards.
ACGACGTCGCGAGCCGGAACGCCTCTGCGAGCAGCGCGTCGCCCGCGAGGATGCCCGTCGCCTCGCCGAAGCGCTTCCACGTCGACGGCTGCCCGCGACGCTCCTCGTCGGCGTCGAGCGCCGGCAGGTCGTCGTGCACGAGCGAAAACGTGTGTACGAGCTCGAGCGCGCACGCGGCCGCCAGCGCGGCTTCCGGATCGGCGCCTGCGGCCTCCGCCGTCGCGAGACAGATCACGGGGCGGACGCGCTTGCCGCCGACGGTGATCGAGTAGCGCACGGACTCCGCCTGGCCGTGCAGCGCAGGCCAGAGCTCGAGCCCCTCGAGGTACTCCTCGACGAGCGGACGCAGCTCGTCAGGACTGTGCGGCATCCGCCTCCGCTGCGCGCTTGGCCCGCTCGAGCTCTTCCTCGACGGCCTTTGCGAGCTCCGAGAGCTCGCCGAGAATCTCCAGGGCCCGCTCGGGTGACCCGCCCTCGCCTTCGGCGAGCCGGTCGAGCTCGCCCCGCGCCGCCTCGAGCTTCGCCAGCAGTTCCTCCGCCCTGCTCAGTGAGTCGTCAGTCGCCAACGGTCGCCTCCTCGTCGCGCACGATCCTGCCAAGAATCCCGTTCACGAGTCTTCCAGCATCGTCGGATGCGTAGCGCTTCGCCAGCGTCACCGCCTCGTCCAGCACGACTTCCATCGGCACCTCGCCCGCGGCGAGCTCCTCGATCGCGACGCGCAGGATGTTCCGCTCGACGGTGCCGAGCCGGTCGGCCGTCCAGTCGTCCGCAGCGGCGGTGATCTTCGCGTCGAGCTCGGGCGCGTGCGCGGCGACGCGGTCGGCGATCGTCTGGGTGTACGTGTCGACATCGCCCTCGAAGAGCGATCCGAGCGGCGTCTCCGTGAGGTCCCACTGATAGAGCACGAACACCGCTGCGCGGCGCGCCTCGCGGCGGCTGACGGGCTTCGCCTTCGGGACCCTCACCGGTCGAGCTCCTCGACGGTGACGTCGACCGCCGTGACCTCGAGCCCGCACATCTGGGTCAGCGCGTCGGTGACCCGAAGCTGCACGTCCTGCGCCACGTCCGGCAGCACCTTGCCGTACGCGACGGCGAGCTCGAGCTCCACGAGGGCGCGGCGGCCGTCGAGCTCGACGCCGACCTTGCGGCGCGCACGCCGGACGCGCGCGCCTTCGACGGATTCGGCGGACTGCACGACGACGTGCGTCAACGCTGCGTCGGTGACGGTGATCGTGCCCTCGTCGTTGCGCACGACGTGCGTCATGCGGCCGCGAACGAGGGCAGCCGCGCCCCCGCTCCCTCGAGGAACGACGTCGAATAGTTGCCGCTACGGAATTCCGGGCTGTCGAGGATGTCGAGCGCGACGTTGCGTGTCGTCGGTACGCCGGCGATCTCGAACTCCGCCAGCACGCGGCGTGCGCGCTCGATTGCGAGCTCGCGCGTGTCGTCGCGCACGATCACCTTCGCGATCAGCGAGTCGTAGTTCGGCGGGATAACCGAGCCCTCCTCGACGAACGTGTCGATGCGGACGCCCGGGCCGAGCGGCGGCCGGAAGCGCTCGAGCCGTCCCGGCGCGGGCGCAAAGCCGCGCGCGGGGTCCTCGGCGTTGATGCGGATCTCGATCACATGACCGGAGCGCGGCGCGCGGCCGGTGATCGGCAGTCGCTCGCCCGCGGCGATGCGCACCTGCTCGCGCACGAGGTCGAGCCCCGTCGCCAGCTCGGTGACCGGATGCTCCACCTGGAGGCGCGCGTTCAGCTCGATGAACGAGAACGCGCCGTCGGGGCCGACGAGGAACTCGAAGGTGCCCGCGTTGCGGTAGCCGATGTGCCGGCACGCCCGCTCGGCGGCGGCCTCCATCTCCTCGCGCAGCGCCGCGTCGAGCGCCGGCGACGGCGACTCCTCGATCAGCTTCTGATGCCTGCGCTGGATCGAGCACTCGCGCTCCCCGCAGGTGAGCACGCCGTCGAACGAGTCGCACAGCACCTGGATCTCGACGTGGCGCGCCGAAGAGATCGCCTTCTCGACGTAGAGCGTGGCGTCCGAGAACGCGGCCATCGCCTCGTTCGCGGCCTGCGCGTAGGCACCCTCGAGCTCGTGCGCCGCGTTGACGAGGCGCATGCCGCGGCCTCCGCCGCCGGCCGCCGCCTTCAGCAGCACCGGGTAGCCGAGCTCGTCCGCCGCCACCCGTGCCTCGGCGTCGTTCGCGATGCCCTCGGCGCCGGGAACGAGCGGCACGCCGGCGGCGCGCCTCTCGATCTTCGCCTGAGCCTTGTCGCCCATGCGGGCCATCACGTCGGCGGGCGGGCCGACGAACACGAGGTCGTTGTCGTCACACGCGTGCACGAAGGCGCCGTTCTCGGCCAGGAAGCCGTAGCCGGGATGCACCGCCTCGCAGCCGGTGGTCGTCGCCGCGGAGATGATCGCCGGAATGCTGAGGTAGCTCTGCGCGGCCGGCGCCGGGCCGATGCGCACGGCACGGTCGGCGAGCCGCACGTGCAGCGCGTCCTCGTCGGCGGTCGAGTAGACCGCCACCGCCTCGACGCCGAGCTCGTGGAGCGCGCGGATGACGCGCACGGCGATCTCGCCGCGATTGGCTACGAGGACCCTGCTGAACATCTAACCGGCGTCGAGCGGCCGGCCCGCGAGCGGCTCGAGATCGAAGAGCGCTTGGCCGAACTCGACCGGCTGGGCGTTCTCGACGTGGATCCGGCGGACGAC
>JANMWV010000356.1:0-3947 GCA_031394165.1 Actinomycetes bacterium | reverse complement strand
CGCGCGGGAGGATTCCCGAGACCTCGCGCGGCCCGAGATCCTCGAACCGGCCGTCGACGAGGCCGCGCCAGCCCTCGAGCACCGCGACGCAGTCCCAGCCCGCCGCGTCGGAGCTGCGCACGACGGCGCGGATCACCGCGTTCAGGCCGGGGCAGTCGCCGCCGCCGGTGAGGATGCCGATCGTCTTCGCCACGCCCTAAGTCATAGCGGCTCGCCGCGCGCGGCGAGCCGGGGTTGTGCGCTCCGGCCGCTCAGCCGCGGAGTGCGTCGCGGACGTCGTGCTCCCAGATCCGCTGCCGCGGGCCCCAGGGCTGCGTCTCGTGCGAGGTCGTGTAGGCCGCGTCGCGCGCGCGCTGCTCGTCACCGTCGGGGAGGTAGAAGACGTTCGCCGCGGTGTGCGACGACGCCTGGAGGCCCTCGGCCCGCACCGTTCGGGCCAGCTCGTACCGGGCGAGGGCGGCGGCCGGGTCGCGCGGGTCGTCCGCGAGGCAGTGCGCGAGCACGTAGGCGTCCTCCACCGCCTGCGCCGCACCCTGGGCCTGGAACGGCTCCATCGCGTGCGCGGCGTCTCCGAGCAGCGTCACCCGGCCGTACGACCAGCGCTCGAGTGGCCGCCGCACGAACACGGCGCCGCGCAGCATCGTCGGGCAGCAGCCCATCCGCTCGAGCAGCGGCTCGTGCCAGCCCTCGAAATGGCGAAGCGCCTCTTCGACCGGTGCTTCGAGCGTCCACGACTCGCGCGACCACTCGGCGTCCTGCACCGCGCAGTTCACCGCGAGCAGGTCGCCGCCGGAGATCCAGTACGAGACGCCGTGCCGGTACGGGCCGAGCCAGTAGTAGTTGACGTGCTCGGGATGGAGCTCCGCGACGTCCTCGCGGCGGGCGACGCCGCGGTAGACGACGGTGCCGGAGAACACCGGCTCGTCGGCGCCCGCAAGCTGCTGCCGGATCGGCGAGCGGATCCCGTCGGCCGCGACCGCGATGTCGGCGCGGAGGCGCGCCCCGCCGGCGAGCTCGAGCACGACGCCGGCCGCATCCTGGTCGACGCCGAGGACGCGCCGGCCGAGCTGCAGTGTCCCGGCCGGCAGCGCGTCGACGAGCACGCGATGCAGGTCCCGCCGGAAGAAGTCGAGCTGGGGCGCGCCGAAGTGCTCCTCCATCGCGCGGCCGAGCGGACTGCGCAGCAGGAGCGACCCGTCGTCCCAGCGGACGAACTCGACGGCGTCGGGGAGCACGCCGATCCGGCGCAACTCGGGCAGGAGGCCGAGCTCGCCGAGGAGCCGCAGCGCGTTCGGCCCGAGCTGCAGCGACGCTCCCACCTGCGAGATCTCGGGCGTCTGCTCGAGCACCTCGACGTCGATTCCCTTGCGCGCGAGGGCGATCGCGGCCGTCAGGCCGCCGACGCCTCCGCCGACGATCGCCACCTTCACCGAACGGGGCTTACCACGCGCGGCTGGATTCGCACAAGCGGCGACGCCGTCTCGCTCGACATGATTCGATCCGTTCCGACCGCGTCCGCGAGCTGAGGAGGCAACGTGCCCCGCGAGATCGTGAACCCTGCAGAGATCCATCCGCCGCCCGGCTACAGCCACATCGCGAAGGCGACCGGCTCCCGGCTCGCGTTCGTCGCCGGCCAGGCTGCGATCGCCAAGGACTTCAGCATCGTCGGCGTCGGCGACCTCTATGCGCAGACGCGCCAGGTGATGACGAACCTCAACTACGCGCTCGACGAGCTCGGCGCCACGTGGGAGGACGTCGTCAACGCGACGGTCTACACGACGCAGCCGACCGAGTACGAGACGATCGGGCGCGCGATGAGCGAGGGCATGGGCGGCGCGGAGCCGCCGGCTCAGGTGATCGCCGGCGTCACGAGCCTCGCCCTCCCGGAGCTCCTGATCGAGATCGAGCTCGTCGTCTCGCTGCCCTGACGTGCGCGCGGTTCGTATCCACGCGCACGGCGGCCCGGAGGTACTCCGGGTCGACGAGATCCCGGAGCCGACGCCGGGGCCCGGCGAGCTGCTCGTCCGCCTGCGCGCCACCTCGGTCAATCACCGCGACATCTGGATGCGCCGCGGCCACCCGCATCCCGCCTACCACGTCGACTTACCGGCGATTCTCGGCATCGACGTCTGCGGCGACGTCGTCGATGCGGGCGACGACGTCGAAGGCTTCACCGCCGGCGACCGCGTCACGGCGAACCCCTACATGGAGTGCGGCCGGTGCGAAGCATGCGTGCGCGGACGCTTTCAGTACTGCCCGCGGTTCAGCGTCTACAACGGCACCTACGCCGAGCAGTTCCTCGTTCCCGCCCGCTTCGCGGTGCGCGTGGATCCGTCGGTGCCCGACGAGCACGTGGCCGCCTTCCCGAACACGTACATCACCGCCTGGCAGATGCTCGTCGGCAAGGCAGAAGTGTCGGCGGCCGACACCGTGTTCGTCTGGGCCGGGACGAGCGGGCTCGGCAGCGCGGCGATCGACATCGCGAAGCTGTCGGGCGCCACGGTGGTCACGAGCGCGGGGAGCGAGGAGAAGCGCGAGGTCCTGCGCCGCGGCCGCGCCGACCACGTGCTCGACCACCACGCGGGTGACCTCGTCGAGCGCGTGGTCGAGCTGACCCGCGGCGAGGGCGCATCGATCGTCTTCGAGCACATCGGGCAGGCGACGTGGGAGCGCTCGCTCGAGCTGTGCGCGCCGGGCGGCACGATCGTCAGCGCCGGTGCGACGAGCGGCGACGACGCGCGCATGAACATCACGTACATGTTCGTGAAGCAGGTGCGCATCCTCGGCTCGCGCCTGGGCACGATGGCCGACACGATCGACGCCGCGCGGCACCTGAGCGCCGGCCGGTTCGAGCCGTTGATCGGAACGGTGCTGCCGCTCGAGCGCCTCGGCGAGGCGCACGAGCTGATGGATCAGGGTCGCGTGATCGGCAAGGTGATCGTCAAGCCTGACGTCTGACGAGCACGACGCCGGTCATTTCGCCCCGGCGTCGGCGTCGAGCTGCGCGAGCTCGTCGCGCACGATCTCCATTCCCTCGGACGCGCGCGGGAAGCCGACGTACACCGCGAGCAGCGTCACGAGCGCCTCCAGCTCCTCGCGGCTCGAGCCGTGCTCGATCGCCCAGCGCACGTGCCCGCGCAGCCGCGCCTCGAGCCCTCCCTGCGCGACGAGCGCCGCCACCACCACGAGACTGCGGTCGCGCAGGCTGAGACAGTCGTCGACCCACGCGCCCCCCGCGGCGTTGATCGCCTCGGCCCCGAAGCGCTCGCCCATGCGCTCTGCGAACCACGCCGGAACCTCCTCGCGCGGGATCCCGAACTGGCTCGCGTACGCATCCAGACCGTGCTCGTAGCGCTCATCCACGTCCGCTCGTGTATCACATAGCATCGAAGACCCGACGAGCGACGAGGAGAACGGCATGTCCGAGGTCGAGACGCAGGGGCCGCCCGCACCCGTTGTCACGAACGCGCCGGTGGAGATCGCCGAGGGCGTGCACGTCATCTCGGACGGCCGCGTGCCGCTCGTCCCGAACATCGGCATCGTCCTCGGCTCGCGCGCCGCACTCGTCGTCGACAGCGGCATGGGGCCGCGCAACGGCGCCGTCGTCCGCCGCCACGCGGACGAGCTCGCCGCGGGTCGTCCGCTGTTCCTCACGATCACGCACTTCCACCCGGAGCACGGCTACGGGGCGCAGTCGTTCGACCCGGGCGCGACGATCGTGTACAACCGCGGCCAGCTCACCGAGCTGCGGCAGAAGGGGCAGCCGTACCTCGAGATGTTCAAGACGTTCGGCGGCGCGGTGGCGGAGCAGCTCGAGGGTGTCACGCTCGTGGAGCCGCACGTCGTCTACGACGGCGCAGCCGATCTCGACGTCGGCGGGTGCACCGCACACCTCCGGACGTGGGGCCTGGCCCACACGCAGGCCGATCAGGTCGTGTTCCTGCCCG
>JANMWV010000340.1:0-1557 GCA_031394165.1 Actinomycetes bacterium | reverse complement strand
CGGCGAGGAAGCCTTCGAGCCAGCCGCTCGTATAGACCCACTCGAGCGTGCCGGGCCATCCGCCGAACTTCTCGCCGTCGTCCGCGAGCACGGCGAGCTGGTGCCCCTGGGCGCGGCGCTTCACCAAATAGGCACCGATCTCGGCGGGCGGGCGAAACGGCACGAGGTAGCGCAACTGCTCGTCAATCGGGAAGACGTTCACCCGCTTGCCGGCGTTTTCCGTGACGTACGGCGCATGGAGCTGGCTGCGCGAGAACCCCGATACCAGGAAGTGCCGATCGTCGAGCAGCACGTAGCGCACGCCGGCATCGGCGAGGTCCGCGGCGAGATCGGGCTCCCAGACGCGCTCGGTCAGCCAGAGGCCGGTGGCGACGACGCCGAAGCGACGCTGGATCGCCTCGCGCAGCCAGACGATCTGTTGCAGCCGATCCTCGCGCGGCAGGGCGGCGAGGACCGGCTCATACATCCCCGCGAGGAGCAACTCGACGCGGCCGTCCGACACGAACGTGCCGAGCGCGTCGAGGTACCCGGTGTCGTGTTCCTCGAGCCATTCGAGCAGCGGGCCCGAGACGTGGATCGAGATCGGGGCGAGCCCGCCGCCGACTACGCGCTCGAGCAGTGGGCGGTAGACGTCGCGCACGTGCTGCTCGAAGACGTGGTCGAAGTTCCCCACCGGCTGGTGCAGGTGCAGGCCGAAGACGAACCGGATCGGGCCGCTCTTCACGACAGCAACTCCACGCCCAGTCGGTCGGCGAGCGGAGCCAGTTGCGGACGGAGCAGCGCCGGCATCGCGTCGCGTGCCGCGACAAAGGCGACAAGCGCGTCGTAGGGCACGCCGCCGCCGGCGTGCTCCACCAGTCGGAGCAGTCTCGTCGTCCGGCCGACCAGTTCTTCGCACTCCTCGGGGTCCACGACAAAGCGGAGCATGCGCACCGCCTGGACCAGCGCGATGGCGGCCACCGCGTCGAGCCGGGTACCATGCAGCAGGTCTGCGCGCAGGTCGGCGTTGAGCAGGTCGTGAATCTCGTCGCTGGCCAGTGCGCGCGATACGGCGGCGGCGTGCCCCTCGGTGAAATCGGCGGGCGTCAGTACCTGCGACCCCGGCTCGCCGTCGCGACAGACCTCGACGATCACGCCGCCGGCGCGATTGCGGCGGACCGTGCACTCCATGCCGGAGGCGGCACCGGTGCGGCGGTGGGTGAGGACGAGCCGGTCGCCGTCCTCGTGGACATCGAAGCAGGGGGCCGCATCGGCGGCGACCTCGGTCTCCAGCGCGCGCGATGCGGCCCACCCCGCGGCGACGCGCAGTTCGACCGGTTGCGTCGGCGCGGCATGGCGGCGGAAGACGTCAGCCGCGGTCCCTTCCGCGGGATCGTTGCTGCGCGCCAGGGCGAGCCGGCTGAGCAACCCCGCTCGGAGGGTACCGTCGTCCTGCGCGAGTTGCATGGCGCGAGCGGCGTAGCGCAGGACCTGGCGAGGCTCAAGGCCGGCCACGTCGTCAAAGAACCAGGCGCACGAGGTGAACATCCGCAGCGTCGCCCGCTCGAGTTCGAGCAG
>JANMWV010000034.1:0-12199 GCA_031394165.1 Actinomycetes bacterium | reverse complement strand
GATCGTCGTCGACGCGGTGTCGAGCCTCGGCGCGCTGCGCTGCGAGACCGACGCCTGGGGGCTCGACGTGGTCGTGTCCGGCTCGCAGAAGGCGCTGATGACACCGCCCGGGCTCGGCCTCTGCGCCGTCTCCGAGGCCGCGCTTGCCGCCACCGGCTCGTCGCCGCGCTTCTACTTCGACTGGGAGCGCACGCGGCAGGCGCAGGCGAAGCTCGACGCCGCGTTCACGCCGCCGGTGTCGCTCGTCGCCGGGCTCGACGTCGCGCTCGGGCTGCTGCTCGAGGAGGGGCTCGAGGCCGCGCTCGACCGGCACATCCGCCTCGGCCGCGCCGCGCGCGCAGGCGTGAAGGCGATGGGGCTCGAGCTCTTCTCGCCGGACGAGGACCGGAGCGCCGTCGTCACGGCCGTGCGCGCGCCGGAGGGCATCAGCTCCGACGACCTCGTCTCCGGCCTGCGCAACCGCTTCGGCATCACGATCGCCAACGGGCAGGCGCACCTGAAGGGCAAGATCTTCCGGCTCGGCCACATCGGCTGGTTCGACGTCTTCGACATCACGACGCAGCTCGCCGCCGTGGAGCTGCTGCTCGCCGAGCTCGGCGCCGAGATCGAGCGCGGCGCCGCGGTGACCGCGGCGCTCGAGGCGTACGAGCACGCGACGCCGATCACGTGAGCGTGCTCACGTGACGGGGAGGGGGACTCGGGGGAACCGGGAGGTTCCCCCTTGCGCCGTGTCGCACCTCCGGTGCGGCGCGGTGGGGGACACGGTCACGTGAGCTATCGAGTTCTCGTCCGCGAGGCGATCGCCGACGCGGGCGTCGACCTGCTGCGGTCCCGTTTCGACGTCGACGTCGACACCGACAGCGAGCTCGGCTCGATCATCGGCCTCTACGACGCGATCGTCGTACGCTCGGCAACCAAGCTCACCGCCGAGCTGATCGAGCAGGCGACGAACCTCAAGGTGATCGGCCGTGCAGGCGTCGGTGTCGACAACGTCGACGTCGAGGCGGCGACACGACGCGGCATCGTCGTCGCGAATGCTCCCGAGTCGACGGTCGTCTCCGCAGCGGAGCACACGATCGGCCTGCTCGTCGCGCTCGCGCGCAACATCCCGCAGGCGCACGCCGCGCTCAAACAAGGCCGGTGGGAGCGCAAGCAGCACGGAGGCATCGAGCTCGCGGGCAAGACGCTCGGCGTCCTCGGCTTCGGCAGGATCGGCCAGCAGGTCGCGCGCCGCGCGCTCGGGCTCGGCATGCGCGTCGTCGCGTTCGACCCCTTCGTCGCGGTTGAGCGCTTCCGCGAGCTCGGCGTGGAGCGCGTCGAGACGATCGACGAGGTGTATGCCGCGGCGGAGTTCCTGACGCTGCATTCGCCGCTGACGCCGGAGACGAGGCGTGCGATCGACGCGGATGCGTTCGCCCGGATGCGGGACGGCGTCCGGCTCGTGAACGCGGCGCGCGGAGAGCTCGTCGACGAAGACGCGCTGCTCGACGCGCTGCGTTCGGGCAAGGTCGCCGGCGCCGCGCTCGACGTCTTCTCCTCGGAGCCGTACACGGGCCCGCTGCTCGAGCTCGACAACGTCGTCGTGACGCCGCACCTCGCCGCGTCGACGGACGAGGCGCAGGACCGCGCGGGCGTGATCGTCGCGGAGCAGGTCGTCGCGGCGCTCGACGGCGGCCTCGTCACGAATGCGGTGAACATCCCGGTGATCGGCGCCGAGGATCGCGAGGCGCTCGGCCCGTACCTCCCGCTCGCGGCGAAGCTCGGCCGCCTCGCGATGGAGCTCGCCGCCGGCAAGGCCGACGAGATCGTGTTGACGTCGTACGGCGGCCTCGCCGACTACGACACGCGCCTGCTGACGGTCGCTGCGCTGAACGGCGCCTTCCAGGGACGCGCCGACCGGCCGGTGAACTACGTCAACGCGCCGTCGATCGCGCGCGAGCGCGGCATCGAGGTGCGCGAGGAGCGCTCGCAGTCGGCGCGCGACTACACGAGCCTCCTGCGCGTCGAGATCCGGACCGGTGACGAGACGATTCGTGTCGCCGGCACGACGATCGGCAGCGACGACCGCCAGTGGCTCGTCAACGCGCTCGGGTTCGATCTCGAGATCGAGCTGTCGCCGCTACTCGTCCTCTTCCGCTACGACGACGTTCCCGGCGTGATCGGCCGCATCGGCACGATGTTCGGCGAGGCGAACGTCAACATCGCGAACATGACCGTTTCCCGCTCGCGTCGCGGCGGCAAGGCGTTGATGGTGCTCTCCGTCGACAGCCCGCCGCCGGCGGATCTCGTGGAGCGCTTCCGCGCCGAGGGGTTCGACGACGCGCGCGTGCTCGAGCTCGGCCCGGTCGTCTGACGTGCAGAGCTGGCCCGAGTCCGTCGAGCGCGTCGCGGCCGTCGTGCGCGAGCGAGGCGCAGACGTGCGGCTCGAGGAGTTCGCACAAGGCACGCCGACCGCCGAGGACGCAGCCCGCGCGGTCGGCTGCGAAGCGGCGCAGATCGTCAAGTCGCTCGTCTTCGTCTGCGACGGGATACCCGTGCTCGCGCTCGTGTCGGGCGACAGGCGGGCCGATCCCCTGAAGGTGGCTGCTGCCGCCGGGGCGGGCTACGCGCGCATCGCGAAGCCCGCAGAGGTCGTCGCCGCCACCGGGTTCGAGCCCGGAGCCGTGGCGCCGTTCCCGGCACCGCACGTCGGCCGTGCCTTCCTCGAGCGCGAGCTCCTGCTCCAGGAGATCGTCTGGGTCGGCGCCGGGTCGCCGCGGCACATGGCGGGCCTCGCGCCGATGGATCTGCTGCGCCTCGCGGGTGCGATGCCGGTCGATCTCACCGAGGCTTAGAACCTCGATCCGCCCGGTAGCATTCTCGGAGGCCGTCCGGCGACCGAGGAGATCCCGATGCAGGAGACAAGCAAGATCTGGATGAACGGCGAGCTCGTCGACTGGGCCGACGCGACGATTCATGTCGGCACGCACGGGCTCCACTACGGGTCGGGCGTCTTCGAAGGCATCCGCGCGTACGAGACCGAGAAGGGGCCTGCGGTGTTCCGCCTCACGGAGCACATGCAGCGCCTGCACGACTCGGCCAAGCTGCTGTACCTCGAGCTCCCATACTCGGTCGATGAACTGAAGGCCGCGACGTGGGAGCTCATCGGCGCCAACGGGCTGCCGTCCTGCTACCTGCGGCCGATCGCGTTCAGCGGCTACGGGCAGCTGGGCGTCGCTGCGCGCGACAACCCCGTCGACGTCGCGATCATGGCGTGGCCGTGGGGCTCCTATCTCGGCGAGGAAGGCATGCGCGAGGGCATTCGCGTCAAGGTGTCGAGCTGGCAGCGCGTCGGTCCGAACGTGATCCCGCACGCGGCGAAGGCAACCGGCGTCTACATCAACTCGATGCTGGCCGTCGGCGAGGCGAACCGCGCCGGCTACGACGAGGCGATCCTCCTCACGGGCGACGGCTACATCGCGGACGGCTCCGGCGAGAGCATCTTCCTGATCAAGGACGGCGTCATCTACACGCCGGACCTCGCCGCGTCGATTCTCGTCGGCATCACGCGCGACACCGTGATCCAGATCGCCCAGGATCTCGGCCACCGCGTCGTCGAGAAGCCGCTGATCCGTACCGACCTCTACCTCGCGGACGAGGTGTTCATGGTCGGCACCGCCGCCGAGGTGACGCCGATCCGGGAGGTCGACGACCACGCGATCGGCCGGCCGGGCCCGGTGACGGTCGAGATCCAGCAGGCATACCTCGACACGGTGCACGGCCGCAGCGACCGCTGGTCGCAGTGGCTCGAATACGCGCCCGTCGCGAAAACCCAAGCTTGAAATCAACACAGCCGTGAAGCAAGAAGTGAGTGCGGTCCCGCTCTCGAGCCCGTACGTCGACACGCGCGACGAGGAGCTCGTGCTCGAGGTGCTGCGCTCGGGCCGGCTCTCGCTCGGGCCGACGATCGACCGGTTCGAGGAGGCGTTCGCCGAGAAGGTCGGCGCGCCGTACGCGGCGGCCGTCTCGTCCGGGACGTCGGGTCTGCACCTGCTCTGCATCTCGGCGGGCATCGAGGCGGGCGACGAGGTGATCACGTCGCCGTATTCGTTCGCCGCGTCGGCGAACTGCTTCATCTACGAGGGCGGTACTCCGGTCTTCGCGGACGTCGACGCGCGCACGCTCAACCTCGACCCTGCGGCCGTCGAGGCCGCCGTGACGCCGCGTACGAAGGCAATCGTCGCCGTCGACATCTTCGGCTACCCGTGTGAGCTCGACCCGCTGCGCGCGATCGCGGCCAAGCACGGGCTCGCGTTCATCCAGGACTCGTGCGAGGCGCTCGGCGCGGAGTACAGGGGCAAGCCGATCGGCTCGCACGGACCGGGCGCCGTGTTCGCGTTCTATCCGAACAAGCAGATCACGACCGGTGAGGGCGGGATGGTCACGACCCACTCCGAAGCAGAGTGGCGCCTGCTCCGCTCGCTGCGAAACCAGGGCCGCGGCGACGCCGGCGGCTGGCTCGAGCATGTGCGCCTCGGCTTCAACTACCGCATCGACGACATCCGCGCGGCGCTCGGGCTGGGGCAGCTCGAGAAGCTCGACGAGATCCTGACGCTTCGCTCCTCCGTCGCGAAGCGTTATGACGAGCTGCTCGGCGGCATCGACGGCGTCGAGGTCCCGTGCGCCGACGACGCCGATCACAAGCGTTCGTGGTTCGTGTATGTCGTGAAGCTTCCCGACAACGAGGCGCGCGAGCGCGCGATCGTTCATTTCGAGCGCGAGTCGATCGGCTACAACCGCTATCTGCCCTCGATCCACCTGCAGCCGTACATGCGCGAGCGCTACGGCTTCGTCGAGGGCCTGTGCCCGGTATCGGAGGACGCGAGCTCGCGCACGCTCGCGCTGCCGTTCTTCACCTCGCTCGAGCACGACGCCCAGGAGCGGGTCGCCGAGGCGCTCGCGGCGGTGCTCTGAGAGATGGAGCTGAAGTCGATCGACGCCGTCGAGGCATTCGTGACGAAGGACGGCTCGACCATCCGCGAGCTCCATCACACCGCTGCACAGAGTCTCGCCGAGGCCACCCTGGAGGTGGAGCAGGCGACCGAGCGGCATTTCCACCGCCTCACCGAGGAGATCTACTTCGTCCTCAAAGGCCAGGGCAAGATGGAGATCGACGGCGAGACGGGCTACCTGCGGCCGGGCGACTCCGTCCTCATCCCGCCCGGCGCGTGGCACCAGCTCGAGAACAACGGCACGAGCGAGCTCCGGATCCTCTGCTGCTGCTCGCCGCCGTACTCGCACGACGACACCTTTTTCGAGTAGCCCCGTTCTGCGATGATCGGTCGCATGGCCGACCGGTCGCCGCGGATGATCTCGCTCGGGTTCGGCAAGTGGGCGCGTGCCGACCGGATCTACGCGCTCGCGCCGCTCGAGGGCGGCGAGCGCGGGCACGGGCGGCGGACGCAGGTGTGGATCGAGGGCGTCCCCGACCCGGTCGTGGCGTCGCGCACCGAGCGCACGATCCTCGGCGAGATGGGCCACGACGGCCCCGGGACGGGCGGCGTACTCGACGAGGCGCTCGACCTCGCCGAGCGGCTCGCGACGGCGGTCGAGGAGGGCCGCGTCGACCTCGGCGACCTGGGACGCCGCGCGCGGCGCGTGCTCGAGAAGACGGCCAGGACGCCCGAGGCCGAGCAGCTCTTCTGAGGCCTGTTTCTCGAGTCGGGCTCGCGGCTACGCTGCCGTATGGACGAAGAGCTCGGCAGAGAGACTCGTGAAGAGCGGCTCGCGAAGAACGAGGTCCTGTTCAGATCGGTGAACGAGGCAATCGAGCAGCAGGCCATCCGCTTCGGTGGCGTCGACGAGTACGAGTTCATCTGCGAATGCGCCTCTCACACGTGCGTCGAGCGCATCCGGCTCACGCTGAGCCAGTACGAGCACGTCCGCGCCGACGGCACGCGCTTCTTCGTCGTCCCTGGGCACGCGGATGTGGCGCTCGAGCTGGTCGTCGAGCGAGCAGCCGGGTACGACGTCGTGCAGAAGGACGGCCCCGCAGGCGTCGTCGCGGAGCTCACGGATCCTCGCGACGGCGACGACATCGTGCACGAATAGCTGCAGGCGGCCGCGGCTCTGCGAGGACTGACGCGTGACTTCTTCGCCCGGTCGGTGCACGAGGTGGCGCCGGACCTGATCGGTGTGACGCTGCTCGTCGGCGGCGTCGGTGGCCCGATCGTCGAGGTCGAGGCGTACGACGAGGACGATCCCGCAAGCCACGGCTTCCGTGGGCCGACGCCTCGCAACGCCGTCATGTTCGGGCCGCCCGGGTTCGCGTACGTCTATCGCTCGTACGGGATCCACTGGTGCCTCAACGTCGTGTGCGACGCCCCGGGCCGCGCTGAGGCGGTGTTGATCCGAGCGCTGCTGCCGGAGCACGGGCTCGACGTCATGCGCGCACGTCGCGGCGTGGAGGCGGAGCGCGCGCTGTGCTCGGGCCCGGGAAAGCTCTGCCAGGCGCTCGGCGTCACACGCGAGCACGATGGCGCGGCACTCGACGCGCCGCCGTTCCAGTTGCTGGCGCGCACCGAGACGCCGACGATCGCGACCGGCCCGCGGATCGGGGTCACGCGCGCCGTCGATGAGGCGTGGCGCTACGGCCTCGCAGGCTCGCCGTTCCTCAGCCGGCCCCTCGCGTAACGCGCCTACTTCGCGACGACGAGCCGCACCTTCATCCCGGGCGCAGCCGCGACGCCGCCGCGCGGCCGCTGCGAGAGGACGAGGCCGCGCCTGCCCCGCGTCTTCGCGGTGCCGAAGCTAACGGCGGGGAGGAGCTTGCGCTCGTAGAGCTTCGCGCGCGCGACACGGAGAGGCAGGCCGACGGTGCTCGGCACGACGCCGTGCATCGGCTTCGCGAGCACGAGCGTCACCTTGTCGAACGACGAGAGGCTGCCGGCGGCCGGGAACTGCCGCAGCACGGTGTCGACACGCTGACCCGGCACCGCGGGCTTGTAGATCAGCGACGGCGTCAACGGTTGCGCCTCGAGGCGCACGCGCGCAGCGCCGAGGCGCCAGCCGACGACGTTCGGCACCTCGACCTCGTGCAGCTTGCAGTTCGCAGTCGTCGCGGGGCCGCGCCCGGCGAAGTAGACGACGAGCGTCGTGTCGCGGCAGCGTCCGTTGTCGAGCTGCGTTTGCCCGTCGCGGTACGTCACGCGCCGCGTCACGACCGAGAGATACGGCGGCGAGGCGAACCCCTCCGGAGCCGAACGCAACGTGGTCAATGCCGACTGCATGAACGTCTTCCAGATCTGCGCCGGGAATGTGCCGCCGGCGACCGCGCGCCCGTGGTACTCCGTGAGCATCGGCCGCAGCCCGTTCGGATATCCGACCCACACCGCCGTCACGAGCTGCGGCGTGTAGCCGACGAACCACGCGTCCCCGTAGTTCTCCGTCGTACCGGTCTTGCCGGCGACCGGCCGGTCGGGCAGCGCCGCCGCGGTTCCGGTGCCCGACGTCACGACGCCCTGGAGAAGCTCCGTGATCAGCGCGTCCTCGGCCGAGCTCAACACGGGCCTCTTCACGGGCGCGTTCTCGTAGACCTGCTGGCCGCTCGCGTCGTTGATGTTCGTCACTGCGCGCGGCTCGTCGCCGAACAGCGAGCCGTCGATCCGGTAGCCGCCGTTCGCGAACGTCCCGTATGCGCGCGCCATCTCGAGCGGGTTGACGGCCTCGACGCCGAGCCCGATCGCGAAGTAGCTGCGCAGCGGGCTCAGGATGCCGAGCTGCCGGGCCGTCTTCGCGACCGCGCCCGGACCGACGACACGCGTGAGTTGGGCGAACACCGCGTTGTCGGACGCGGAGATCGCCTTCACGAGATTGATCGGGCCCAGGTACTCGCCCTCGTAGTTGTGCACGCTCCAGTAGCGGTTGCCGAGGAAGATCGAGACCGGCTTCGACGTGAACGCCGTCAGCGGTGAGATTCCCTGCTTCAGCGCCGTCGCCAGCACGAACGGCTTGAACGAGGAGCCCGGCTGGCGCTCGCCCTGCACCGCGAGGTTGAACTGACTCTGGTGGAAGTTGCTCCCGCCGACCATCGCCAGCACGGCGCCCGTGCTCGGATTGATCGTCACCAGAGCGGCCTGCGGCCCGTCCGAACTCGGCAACCACTTGTGAATCGCGTCGGTCGCGAGCTTCTGCAGTCGCAGGTCGATCGTCGTGTAGACGCGGTAGCCGCCGCCGAAGACGCGCTTCGCGCCAAGGTTGCGAATCAACTGCTGCTTCACGTACTCGCCGAAGTACGGTGCGTTCTGGCCGGTCACGCCCGAGAGGTGGACGTCCTGTGGCCGGGGCATCGGCGCTCGCACGTAACGCTGGTAGTCGGCCGGGGCGATGACGTTCTGCTGGAGCATCAAGCGGAGGACCGTCGCGCGACGGTTGCGCGCGGCCTCTGGATGCGCGACGGGGTCGTACAGGCTCGGGTCGGCCGGGATTCCCGCGAGCAGCGCAGCTTCCCACGCGGTGA
Source organism: Actinomycetes bacterium (assembly GCA_031394165.1). Classification (GTDB taxonomy): domain Bacteria; phylum Actinomycetota; class Thermoleophilia; order Gaiellales; family Gaiellaceae; genus Palsa-739. The sequence continues at coordinate 3,702 of JANMWV010000034.1, read as the reverse complement.
GCTTGAGCGCGTTGTGGCCGAAGTACGTGCGCGCGGCGCGCTCGATGCCGTACGCGCCGTTTCCGAAGTAGATGGTGTTGAGGTACGACGTGAGGATCTTGTCCTTCGACCAGCGCTGCTCGAGTTGCCACGCGAGCGCAGCCTCCTTGAGCTTGCGCGTGATCGAACGCCGCGAGCCCGTCAGCTGGTTCTTGACGAACTGCTGCGTGATCGTCGAGCCGCCCTGCACGGCGCCCTTCTTGCGGATGTCCGCCCAGAGCGCGCGACCCATGCCGCGAATGTCGATGCCGCGGTGCTCGTAGAAGCGGCGGTCCTCGGTCGCGACGATCGCCTGCTTCATCCACGCCGAGATCTGATCGCTCTGCACGAGCACGCGACTCTGCGAGCCCCGGAGCACGGAGAGGATCGTGTGCCCGTCCCCGGCGTAGACGTAGCCGTCGACCTGCTGGCGCTGCTGCTTGAGCGGGTCGAGGCCGGCTACCTGCTCGCCGACGGCGACGATCGCGCCGTAGGAGAACGCCGTCACCGCCAGGAAGCCCAGCACGCCCACGAGGGCGAGCAGGCGGAGCTTGCGGATCCGGCGCCTGCGCCGGCGCGGAACGGCCGGCTCGGAGCGGTTTCTGCGCAGAAGCGGCACGGAGCGGCGCGATTGTACCGCCGGAGAAGCGGCGTTCTCAGACCTGGGCGCTGAAGAGCGGCGCCTCGGTCGGCGCGTCGACGCCGCCGGCCCGCTCCATCGTGGCGGCGACCGTCGAGCCTTTCGGCACGGGCTGCTCGAGAGGGATGACCGTCGTCGACCCACCGCCGTGGAACATCCCGGCCGGCCGCGGTGCCGCGCCGGGCGAGATCACCCAGGCCTCGTACGTCATGCCGTTCGGCGCAGCCGGGAGCCGCTTCAGCAACAAGGCGGCCTCACCGGTCGGGCCGACCGCGACCATGCCGCTGGCGCCCGCGAGGTGGATGAGCCGGGAGGCGGGGTCGGCGAGGATCTCGACGGCGCGCGCGGCGGCCACCCTGGAGGCCCGCTCCCGGTGCACCGAGTCGAGGAGCGAGCTCGCCCAGAGCCCGAGCCCGACCGCGACACAGGCGGCGACCGCAGCGGCGGCAGCCGTCGCGCGAACGACCCAGGGCCGGCGCAACGGGACGACATTCGTCCGCTCCGCCGCCGCTGCGCCGAGGATGCGGTCGCGCAGCGCGGCCGGCGGCACCGGCGCGTCGACCGCCCAGGCGAGCGCCGTCGCCGGCTCGGACAGCGCGACGAGCTCCTCGCGGCAACTCTCGCATTGCGACAGGTGCGCCTCGTAGGCGCGTGCCTCGTCCGCGTCGAGCGCGTCGAGCGCGTAGGCGGCGGTCAGATCGTGGACGTCCATGCCGTCTCCATCCCGGGGTCGCCCAGCAACTCTCGCAAGCGTGAGAGGCCGGCGAACATCCTGCTCTTGATCGTGCCAAGGGGTTGACCCAGCCTCTCGGCGAGCTCCGACTGGGTGAAGCCGCCGTAGTACGCGAGCTCGAGCGCCTCGCGCTGCTGGTCGGGAAGCTGCCGGAGCGCCGCCTGCACGCGCTCGCGCTGGAGGCGCAGCCACGCTTCCTCGTCGGCACCGCGGCCGTCGTCGGCGGGCTCGGGCGCGTCGTGGAGCGAGTCCGCGCGCCTGCGCTCCTCGCGCCGCACGAGGTCGACGGCCCGCCGGTGCACGAGCGTGAGGATCCATGTGCTCGCCTTGCCCTTCTCCGGCACGTACCTCGACGCGGTGCGCCACAACGACAGGAACGCCTCCTGCACGGCGTCCTCGGCGAGTGCCTCGTCGCGCAGGATGCGCAGGGCGAGGCCGTAGGCCGGCCGGCCGTAGCGGTCGTACAGCTCGCCGAGCGCCGTCTGCTCGGAGCGCGCGGCGAGGGCGACGAGCGCTTCGTCCGACAGGTGCGCGAGCTCGCGGGTCACGCTTGGCATTCGTCGTGAAGGGGCCGGCGGTTCATCCGGCCACGGTATTACTAGACTCGCTCGCGTGGAATCGTTCATCCCGACGCGCCATGCCGTGCACGTCCTTCCGGAGGGCGGGCTCGAGGCGAAGCTGAAGCTCGGCCGGCCGTTGCGGGTGAAGCTCGGCATCGACCCGACGTCGCCGGACGTCCATCTCGGCTTCGCCGTCGTCCTCGACCGGCTGCGCGAGTGGCAGGACGCCGGCCACGTCGTCGTGCTGATCGTCGGCGACTACACCGCGCGTATCGGCGATCCCTCCGGGCGCTCCGCCGAGCGGCCCGTTCTCTCCGACGAGGAGCTCGACGCGAACGCGCAGCAATTCGCCGGCCAGGTGTTCCGCGTCCTCGACCTCGAGCGCACCGAGATGCGCTTCAACGGCGAGTGGCTCGGCAAGCTGACCTTCGCCGAGGTGGTGCGCCTGACTCGGACGCTCACGGTCGCGCGCCTGCTCGAGCGGGACGACTTCGCGAAGCGCTTCGCCGCCGGTGAGCCGGTCTCCCTCTCCGAGCTGCTGTACCCGCCGATGCAGGCGTACGACTCGGTCGCGATCGAGGCCGACGTCGAGATCGGCGGCACCGACCAGCTCTACAACCTGCTCACCGGCCGGGACGTGATGGAGCGCTACGGCCTCGAGCCGCAGGTCGTCGTCACCTATCCGCTGCTCGTCGGCCTCGACGGCGCCGAGAAGATGTCGAAGTCGAAGGGCAACATCATCGGCATCACGGAGCCGCCCGAGGAGATGTTCGGCAAGACGATGTCGATTCCGGACGAGGCCCTGCCCCAGTGGTGGGAGCTCGTGGTCGGCGGCGGCGAGCACCCCGAGAGTCCGATGGACTGGAAGCTCGAGCTGGCGCGGCGGATCACGGCGCGCTGGCACGGGGAGGAGGGCGCCGCAGCCGGCGAGCAGCACTTCACGCGGGTCGTCAGGCAGGGCGAGGCGCCCTCCGAGGTGCCCGACGCGACCTTCGAGGCCGACGGCGACGGCCCGGTCTACCTGCCGGCTGTGCTTCAGGCCGTTTTCGGGCAGTCGGCGAGCCATTGGCGACGCCAGATCGACCAGAGCGGGGTGAAGGTGAACGGCGAGCCGCCGGCCGGCTACGAGCTCGACGCGAAGGCCCTCGACGGTGCCCTCGTGCAGGCGGGCAAGCGGCAGTTCGTGCGCCTGCATCTCGCTTGACAAGCGGGCTTGCGCTGCTACTATGCCCCGGCTGCCCGCGAGGACAGCGTACGAAAATCCCTGCAAAGCCACTACAACGGAGAGCCTAAGAAGCATTCGGAAACGAGTACGTCCGAAGTTCTCAGGCCTCTGGCGCGAGTCGGGGCTTTTTTTACGCCGTCCACAACGGCCTGGTCTTTGAAAACTCAGCAGCGTGCGTTTACGTCGAGACCTCGACCTCGGCTGCGGCTTGCCCCGGTTTGGGTAAGCAACGGTGGAGTGAGAGGAATCAACAACTCGTCAAGGGCACAGCGGTCTACTAGCTGTGTGCCAAGACTTTGAGCACAAGCTCAAGTGAGATCGTCGGTCCGGTGTTTCTAGGAATACCGTGGCCGGCATACATCTTCACGGAGAGTTTGATCCTGGCTCAGGACGAACGCTGGCGGCGCGCTTAACACATGCAAGTCGAGCGAGAACCGAAGCCTTCGGGCCTCGGGGAAAGCGGCGAACGGGTGAGTAACACGTGGGTAACCCACCCTTGGTACCGGGATAGCCCGAGGAAACTCGG
>JANMWV010000314.1:0-14279 GCA_031394165.1 Actinomycetes bacterium | reverse complement strand
TTCGTACTCGGCAGCCCCGCCTTTGAGCAATTCGCGAACGGCGCCGATGGCCTCGCGAACATGCGCGATCGGCTTCGTTTGCGCCATCCCGAGCGGTTCGAGTGCATGCGTGCTGGAACAGCCGATTGCGAGCCGCATCCGTCCGCCCGAGATCTCGTCGACCGTCGCGGCCATGCTCGCCATGATGATCGGATGCATCAGATACACGGAGGCGACGGCGAGCCCGAGCTCGACCTTCTCTGTCTCGCGCGCGAAGATGCCGAGCATCGAGAAGGGCTCTCGCTTGAACGGATTCCCTTCGGCCCACACGGTGTCGTAGCCGAGCTGCTCTGCCGTCTTGGCGTACTCGAGCTGCTGCTCCACCGACCAGTCGTTCTCGATCCGCACTCCGATTTTCATCAGGTCTCCTTGCTTCAGGCGACGAACAACTCGGAGCTGAGCGGCGTGATGCGCTCCGGTCCGTCCGCGCGGACGATGTAGGTCTCTTCGTAGTTGAAGCAGGCTTCCCCGGGCACGAACAGGCCCGGCTCGAGGTTGACGACCATGTTCTCCTCGATCACCGTGTTGTCCCAGGGTGCGAGGAACGGCGACTCGTTCTTGCTGATCCCGACGCCGTGGCCGGCGAACGTGGCGAGGTGGTCGAAACCGAGCCGCCTCGCCTCGACCTCCTTGATCTCCCACAGCTCGCGCGCGACGACGCCGGGCCGCAGCGCGTCCTCGAGTATCCGCGCGACCTCCATGCACGCCTCGTAGGTGCGCCGCTGGATCTCGTTGGGGGGTCCGATGATCGCGTTGCGCGCGATGTCGGACTCGTAACCGCCCATCGATGCTCCGCTGTCGACGACGAACATGTCGCCCCGCTGAAATCGATAACCCGTCACATAGAACGGTCGCGGCCCGAAGGCGTGGATGACCGCGAGCTGGCAGTGCTCCGGGTCCGCGATCTCCGCACCGAGCGCACCAGCGCGTCGGATCTTCTCGGCGAGGAGGTCGGATTCGGTGGCGCCTTCGCGGAGGACGTCGAGAGCCGCTGCGAGGCCCTCGCAATTGACCTCGGCGACACGGCGGAGCATCCCGAGGTCGTACTCGGTCTTGACGCGGGTGATGTCCCAGAGCAACGAGGAGGCGTCGACAAGGGTTCCTCCTTCGGTCGCGTCCTCCATCACGCGGTAGACCGAATGCGGGGTGTAGGGCATCCAGCGGCCGCCGCGCCCCCCGTGACCGAAACCGACTCGCGCAGAGCCGAGCCCGCGCTCGAGCAGCCACTCACGGAGAGCCGGGGCGATCAGATCGTGCCGTTCGCCTTGGGGTTGGCTCCAGATGTCGATGCACCGGATGTCCGTGAACGACGAGAAGGTCCTGGCCCGCTCGACGACCATGTGCCAGTTCATGAAGAGCGTCGGCTCGCCCTCGAGTGGGATGGCCAGCCAGGTCTCGCTCGCCCAGAGCGGTGCGACGTCGACGTAGTTGGCGAAATAGCGCACCCACTCGTAACCCCCGACCTCGTTGCCGGCGGAGTACACGAGGAGGGCTTCGACTTCGAGGCGCTCCATCTCGGCACGGCACCGCCGCATGCGCTCCTCCCACACCTCCGGCGGCAGTCGATCGATCAGCCCTGCGCCCGCGCGCGTCGCCTGCTCCGAGATCGACAGCGGCGTCGCCACGTCAGGCGGCCCCGCCGGCCCGGGCGATCGCTTCGGCAGCGACCCTGCGGCTGGTGTCATTGTGGCGGCGGAGCGCGTCCTGCGCGCCGGTGAGGTCGCCGCGCTCGTACGCCTCGACGATCGCCGTGTGCTCTTCGGTCACGTCTCGGAGCCAGGGGCCTCCTTGTCCCGCGAGGACGCGCTCCATCAGGATGTTGACGTTCAGGCTCCGGAAGATGTGCGACAGGACCGGATTGCGGGCGAGGTCGACCTGGAACTCGTGGAACGCCTGGTTCGCCGCGTGCCATCGTGCCGGATCCATCGCGGCGGCGTCGGTCCCCGCCGGAGGGCACGTGTCGTACAGCAGGCTGCGCAGCCGTTCGAGGTCGGAGTCGGCGACCCGACCCACGGTGCGCTCGGCGACCATCAACTCGAGCCCGAGCCGGACGTCGTAGGCGTCCTGCATCACCTTGGGCGTCAGCGCAGTCACGAAGTAGCCGCGGCGCGCCTGCACGGAAACGAGCCCGTCGGAGACGAGGCGCGTCAGCGCATGCTGCACGGGACTGCGGGAGACGCCGAGCTGCTCGGCCAGCCCGTGCAGGCTGACGCGGTCCCCGGGGCCGAGTCGCCCTCGGACGAGCCATTCCCGTAACGTCTGATAGACCTGATCGTTGAGGTCGACTCGCCGGAGGGTGACGGAATCATCGAGCACGGACTGACATGTAACATGCCAGTTGGCGGTGGCGCAAGCGACGTCGGAGGATCGGCTCGATGAAGAGCGGCAGACTGGCGATCCGCGGTGCGCGGATCATCGACGGCACCGGGGCAGAGCCGCGCGCGGGCGTCGTGCTGCTCGAGGACGGGCTCGTCGCCTCGATCGAGGCGCCGGATGCGGCGATTGCCCGCGACGTGGAGGTGGTGGACGCCGCAGGCGCCACCGTGCTTCCGGGGCTGATCGACGCGCATGTCCACCTCGTCGGCTGGCGCAGCGTCGACCAGGCGCAGTTCCTCGCCGAGCCGCGGGAGCTCCGCACGATCCGGGCCGCGGCCGACCTCGCGATCTTCCTCGAGCACGGCTTCACAACGGTCCGGGACATGGGCAGCGCGGACGGCATCCACCTGCGGCGGGCGGTGGCGGAAGGAACGATCCGCGGCCCGCGGATCGTCTCTGCGTACAAGATGATCTGCCAGACCGGCGGCAACGGCGACATGATCCCGTCGGTGCCGCCCGAGCGGCTCGAAGAACTGGGCTGGCTCGCCACCCTGGCCGACGGCGTCGATGAGTGCCGGCGGGTCACCCGAAGGATGCTTCGCCAAGGCGCAGACTTCATCAAGATCTGCACCAGCGGTGGCGGCGCATCCGAGCGAGGTGGCGCACATGAGCTCCAGTTCTCGCTGCCCGAGGTGGAGGCCATCGTCTACGAGGCTCATCGCGCCGGCGTCAAGGTGGCAGCGCACGCGCACAACCTCGATTCGATCCGCCTCGCGCTCGACGGCGGCGTCGACACCGTCGAACACGCCTCGGACATCGACGTCGACTGCGCACGGCGCATGGCCGCCGAGAACACGATCCTCGTCGCCACCATCGTCAACATCAAAGTGTTCGCGGAACAGGGCGAACAACTCGGCGTGTCACCGCAGATCGTGGCCAAGGCCCGCGAGAGTCTGCAGCGCAAGGGCGAGAGCCTCATGCTCGCGTACTCAGAAGGTGTCAAGATCGCGCACGGCGCGGACACCGGCGGCGCGCTGCCGGCGATTCATGGGATCAACGCCGGCAACCTCACCCAGTTCGTCGCCGCAGGCATGCCGCCCATGGACGCGCTGCTCGCGGCGACGAGAAACGCGGCAGAGGCGCTCGGTCTGGAGCACACGATCGGCACGCTCGAGGTGGGGAAGGCCGCCGATCTCGTCGTCGTCGACGGCGATCCGCTCGCGGACATCTCGATCCTCGAAGATCGGCAGCGGTTCCGCCTCGTCGTGAAGAGCGGGCGAATCGAGATCGACCGCCGAGCCGCCGCGACTCTCTAGGGCGGACCGAAATCGGAGCCTCCTCTCGGGGGTCGGTTGCTTCGGCGCTGCCGGCGGCGTTCGCGCATGAGCTCTGGGTCGGGGACGGGCACGGCCGCAAGAAGCGCTCGTGTGTACTCGTCCTGCGGATCGTCGTAGACGGACGCGGCGGGACCCATCTCCACGATGCGCCCGTGATGCATGACGGCGATCTCGTCGCTCATCGACCGCACGACAGCCAGGTCGTGAGCGATGAAGAGATAGGTGAGACCGAGCGTTTCCTGCAGGTCCTTGAGCAGGTTGAGGATCTGCGCCTGAATCGAGACGTCGAGTGCAGAAACAGGCTCGTCGCAGACGAGCAGCTTCGGGCGCAGCGCGAGCGCGCGCGCGATGCCGATCCGCTGACGCTGTCCGCCGGAGAACTCATGTGGATATCGATCTGCCGCTTCGGGCCGCAGACCCACCAGGTCGAGCAGCTCGGCGACCGCCGCCCGCCGCTCCGAAGGACGGCCGACACCGTTGATGCGCAGCGGCTCCTCGACGATCCGAGCCACGGTCATGCGTGGGTCGAGGGACGCGTAGGGATCCTGAAAGACGATCTGGATGTCGCGGCGAGCCATTCGGAGCTCGCTCGCGGAAAGCGTCGTCAGGTCGCGCCCTTCGAACGAAACGAGACCCGCAGTCGGCTCGATCAACTTGAGGATGCAGTAGGCGGTCGTCGACTTGCCGGATCCCGATTCGCCCACGAGGCCGAGCGTCGTGCCGCGCGCAACGTCGAAGCTCACGTCGTCGACTGCCACGAACACGTCGCGCTTCCCTCGGTCGATGAGGCCCGCCTGGCGGGAGAACTCCTTTCGGAGCCTCTCGACGCGGAGCAGAGGCGCCTGCTCGTTCATGTCGTCGACCGTTGGGCTTCGAGACGCTCGCACCTCGGGTGCGCGCTTCGTACCCAGTGACCGGCCCGCACCTCCCGCAGGCTTGGCATGTGGAGCGTGCATGAGTCGGCTGTCCCCGCGTAGACGCATCTCGGCGCGAACCTGCACGCTTCTGGAGGATGCATCAGGTCGGGAGGCTGGCCCGGAATCGCCAACAGGCGGCGGGAGCGCGCCTCGCCGGAATCCAATTGAGGCAAGGCCCCGAGCAGCGCCTCGGTGTACGGGTGCTCGGGGCTCGCGAAGATCGCGTGTGCGGGCGCGCGCTCGACGATCTGGCCCGCGTACATCACTGCGATCTCGTCCGCCAGGTCGGCGAGAACGCTCATGTCGTGGGTGATCATGATCATCGCCATCCCGTGGTCCGACCGCAGGTCGTCCAGGAGGTCGAGCACTTCGGCCTGGACGGTGACGTCGAGCGCCGTCGTGGGTTCGTCGGCAATGAGCAGCTGAGGTCTGCACGCGATCGCGATCGCGATCATCGCGCGCTGGCGCATCCCTCCGGAGAACTCGTGCACGTACTGATCGAGGCGCTCGGTGGCGCGCGCGATCTGCACCTCCTCGAGCAGCTCGACCGCCCGCGCCCGCGCGCTCTTCCTCGAGAGACCGAGGTGCCGGCGCAGCGTGTCGCAGATCTGGGTGCCGATCGTGAGCGTCGGGCTGAGCGCCGTCATCGGGTCTTGAAAGATCATGCCGATCTGCCGGCCCCGGACTTCCGAGAGCTCGGCCTGCGAGAGCGTGGTCAACTCGCGTCCCTCGAGCCGGACGGAACCGCCGGTCACTAGCGCAGCCGGCCGCGGGAGCAGACCCATCACCGAGAGGGCCAGCACGGACTTTCCGCAGCCGGACTCGCCGGCGATCCCGAGGATCCGGCTGGCGGGGACGGTCAGCGTCACGCCTTCGACCGCCGTGAGCCGGCCGTCGGGCGTGGTGAAGGCGGTCGTCAGGTCGCTGATCTCGAGGAGGGCCACGTGGTGATTTAACCTTGGTCTTGACGGCGTGGGCCGTTCGCTTCTAGAGTCGTCCGACCGCCCGGGGTCTCCGAAACGTCGCCGCACTCGTCCGCCCCGCCTTAACATGTCACATGTTAGTTCGCGAAGGGAGTCCAGATGCACCGAGTCCCGCACGTGAAGCCAGTCGCGTATGCCGTGGCTCTCACGGCACTCGCAGCTGTGGCCGCAACCGCCTCGCCGGCGCGGGCGACGCCGCCGCCGGGAACCGTCGTCGTCGCACAGCCGAGTGACGCAACCTCGATGGACCCGGCGATCAGCCGTGACGTCCCGACACGCAATATCCTCCGCCATCTCTACGACCCGTTGTTCCAGCGGCTCGGCACGAGCCAGGAAAAAGATGCGAATGGCCCTGCGAACTTCAAGCCGGTGCTTGCGCTCCGCTGGAAGCGCACGACGCCGGTGACGTGGCGGTTCTGGCTTCGTCACAACGTGAAGTTCGTTGACGGCGGGCCGTTCACCGCCGCGTCCGTCGTCTACAACATGAACCGGCTGCTCGGGAAGGTCGACGGCACTCCACCGGGTCTCGCGGTACTGAACAGCTTCAGCACACTGACAGGGGCGAACGCAGTCTCGAACTACGTGGTCGACATCTCGACGGCCGCGCCGGATCCGCTGATCCTCGGCCGGCTGGCGAACTTCGCGCTCGTCTCCGACCACGTCGCCTCGACGACCCTCGCGGCCCAGCCGGATGGGACGGGTCCGTATTCCCTCGGTACGTGGGATCGGAACAACCAGGTCGTGCTGAACGCAAAGAGCGACTACTTCCTCGGGAAGCCCAAGATCTCGACGGTCGTCTTCCGGCCCATTCCCGACCCCGCCGCCCGCGTCGCTGCACTGCAGGCCGGCGACGTCGATCTGATCACGAACGTCACCCCCGATCAGGTGGCCACCGTCCAGGCGTCGAAGGTCGCGGGAATCCAGATCGTCAACAGCACCCGGGAAGGCGTGTTCTGTCTCGACTCGCTCGACAACCCGATCCTGGCGAAGAAGGCGGTCCGGCAGGCGATCAACTACGCAGTCGACATCAACACGATCGTCAAGCAGGTACTGCACGGATACGCAACGCGCACGGCCACCCTCGTGCCGTCGTTCTTCAGCGGCTTCGACCCGAAGGTGAAGCCGTACCCGTACAACCCGGCGCGCGCAAAACAGCTCCTCGCCTCAGCCGGATATCCAGACGGCTTCACGATGCGGTTGATGGCACCGACGAACTTCGGGCTCGACGTTCCGCAGGCGATCGCGGGGTATCTCGCAAACGTGGGCATCAAGGTGAACATCGAGCCGATGGACTTCCCGTCGTTCGTGCGAGCAACACAAAACGGACACAAGCTGGACGACTCGTGTTATGCCTCGCTCACCAACCCGCTGTTCGATCCCGGCCCAGGGCTGGACACGCTCGTCAAGTCGGGGGGAAACGCACTCTCGTGGTACGCGAACGCGACGATGGACGGATTGATCATCTCGGCGAACCGCACGGTCAACCAGGCGGTCCGCAACAAGATCCTCTCGCGGATCCAGGTGATGATGAAAGACGAGGCGACGCATCTGTACCTCTACAATCTCAAGAACCTGTACGGCGTCTCGAAGCGCCTCAAGTGGACGGCGCGACCTGACGAGCTGATCTTCATGTACGACGCTTCGCTCAAGACGTAACCATGCTCACGGCAGCCGCCGGACGGTCCTCATGAGGAGATATCTCGTCCGGCGGCTGCTTCATGCCGTCGTCGTGCTCTGGCTACTGACGATGATCGTCTTCGTGATCGCGCGACTGTCGGGGAGTCCCGCCGACGTGATGCTCCCCATCGACGCCTCGCCGGCACAGCGCGCTGCGCTGACGCACCAGTACGGGCTCGACCGCTCCTGGCCGTCCCAATACGCGACGTTCCTCCGGCACGCCGTCAGCGGCGACTTCGGGACGTCGACGCGGTTTCAGGCGCCCGCGCTGCGCCTCGTGCTCGAGCGCGCACCGGCCTCCGCGGAGCTCGCACTGGCCGCCGTGCTCCTGGCGCTCCTCGTCGGCCTCCCGCTCGGCGTCGTGGCGGCCCTCCGTCGCGGAAGCTTCGTCGACTATGCCGCGAGTTCGGTGACTGCGCTCGCGCAGGCCACGCCGACGTTCTGGCTCGGCATTCTCCTCATCCTCTGGTTCGGCGTCGATCTGCACGTGCTGCCGCTCTCCGGGAAGAGCGGCATCTCCTCATTTATTCTGCCGGCGATCACGCTCAGCATCGTCCCTCTGGTCGGGATCGCCCGCCTGGCGCGCTCGAGCGTGATCGGCGTGCTGCCGCAGGACTACGTTCGCGCAGCTCGCGCGAAGGGCCTACGAGAGCGTACCGTCGTGAACCGCTATGTCCTGCGCAACGCGCTGCTCCCGGTCGTCACCATCACCGGGATCACGCTGGGGCAATTGCTGAGTGGCGCGGTGATCGTCGAGCAGATCTTCGCATGGCCCGGCATCGGTCGCCTCGCAATCGATGCGATCTCGGCGCGCGACTATCCGGTCGTGCAGACGGTGACCCTCGTGTCGGCCTCCCTCTTCGTGATCGTGAACATCTTCGTCGACCTGATCTATATGAAGCTCGACCCCAAGATCCGACAAGCGACGCTGGCGTCGAAATGAGCGCCGCCGAGCCCGTGGCGCGGGCGACGCCCGGCGCGCGCGGCGCGCTTCGCGGACACCGCTTCGATGGAAACGCGGTCGCCGGCGGCGTTCTCGTCGGCCTGTTCGTCGTCATGGCGATTGCGTCGACGTTCCTCCACAAGGCCGGTTACGACATCGACCTTCTGGCGCGCCTGAAACCACCGGGAACCGCGGGTCACCTGCTCGGCACGGACTCGCTCGGCCGCGACATGCTGGCACGCATCACGATCGGTGTACGCACCTCTCTCGAGGTGTCGGTGATCGCCGTCGGGATGGCCGCCGTCGTCGGAGTCATGGTCGGCACGATCTCGGGCTTCTTCGGCGGCTGGATGGACGACGTGATCATGCGCCTCACCGACGCCGTGCTCGTCATCCCGATCGTGCTGCTCGCGATCGCTGTCCTGACGGTGCTCGGCCCGGGAATCGGGAACCTCATCGGAGTCATCGCGTTCATCCAGTGGACTGCCTACGCGCGCACTGCGCGCGCCGAGACGCTTGCGCTGCGGGAGCAGCTCTACGTCACCGCCGCACGGTCGTTCGGCGGGCGATCCTCGCAGCTCATCTGGCGGCACATCCTCCCGCACCTCGCGCCGTCGATCATCGTCCTGACGACGCTCAGCCTTTCGTCGGCGATCATTCTCGAGGCGAGCATCAGCTTCCTCGGGGTGGGCGTGCCGCCGCCGAATCCGTCGCTCGGCTCGATGCTGACGGATGCGCAGCAGTACCTCAGCACCGCCAGCTGGCTTGCGATCTACCCCGGGCTTGCGTTGCTGCTGCTCATCCTCGGGATGAACCTGCTGGGCGACGCGCTCCGCCATCGACTCGATCCGGCGTTGCGGACGCGCAGGGGATGACGGCCTGATGGCCGGCCTCGCCGAGCCACTCCCGATCGGGGAGCGGACGGTGCAGGGCGCGCTCGCGCGCGGTGCCGCCCGCTGGGGAGCGAAGCCGCTGCTCCGGTACGCCGGTGGCGAGCGCTCGTATGCCGAGATGCAGGTCGCGGTCGCTCGCATGGCCGGGACGTTGCAGGCGGCCGGCGTCGGTCCGGGTGACCGTGTGCTCTGCGTCGCCGGCAATCGCGTCGCGCTGCTCGACGTCTTCCTCGCCTGCGGCTGGCTCGGCGCCGCTTTCGTGCCGATCAACACGGCGAGCAGGGGGCCGCAGCTTCGACACATGCTCGGCAACGCGGATCCGCGCATCCTGATCGCCGAGCCGGGCCAGTTCGAGCACCTGCGCGCGGTCGACCCCGAGCTCGAGGCGCTGGAGCGCGTCTGGTGCCTCGACGAGCGGGTGGAGGGCGAGCTCTACGGCCGTCCGATCGAGCCGATGCCCGGTGCGGGGGAGCCCGTGGCAGCGCATCCGTCGGGGCCCGGCGACACGCTCGCGATTCTCTACACCTCCGGCACGACTGGCGCCTCGAAGGGCGTCGAGTGCCCGCACGGCCAGTTCTACTGGTGGGGCGTGCTCACCGGGCGCTACCTCGAGATCTCGGAGGAGGACACGCTCTACGTCGTTCTGCCGATGTTCCATACGAACGCGCTCAACGCCTTCTGGCAGGCGATGCTCGCGGGCGCGACCTACACCTTCGGGCGGCGCTTCTCCGCGTCCGGGTTCTGGCAGGAGCTCCGGGAGGCGGACGCGACGGTGACCTTCCTGCTCGGCTCGATGGTGCACATCCTGCTCAAGGGCGAGCCCAACCCGAACGACGGGAATCACCGCCTGCGCGCGGCGCTCGTGCCCGGCACGAGCCTCGAGGTGCTCGAGGCGTTCACGGAACGCTTCCGCGTCCCCAACGTGATCGACGGATACGGCTCGACCGAGACGAACTTCGTCTTCTGCAACCACGAGGGCGCGGTCGTACCCGCCTGCATGGGCCGCCCCGTTCCCGAGTTCGAGTGCAAGGTCGTGGACGAGCACGACGAGGAGCTGCCGCGCGGCGTCGCCGGCGAGCTCGTGATCAGGCCGAGGGAGCCGTTCAGCATCGCCGGCGGCTACTTCCGCATGCCCGAGAAGACCATCGAGGCGTGGCGGAACCTCTGGTTCCACACCGGCGACCAGGTCGTCTGCGACGACGACGGCGTCTACCACTTCCGCGACCGGCTCAAGGACTCGGTCCGCCGCCGAGGCGAGAACATCTCCTCCGTCGAGGTCGAGGACGTACTCGGCTCGCACCCGGACGTGGCGACCGTGGCCGTCGTGCCGGTCCCGTCCGAGCTCGGCGAGGACGAGGTGATGGCCTTCGTGACGCTGCGCCCCGGCGCCGCAGCCGATCCGGTCGCGCTCATCCGCCACTGCGACGGCCGGCTCGCCTACTTCGCGATCCCGCGCTTCGTCGAGTTCGTGCCCGAGCTGCCCGTGACGGAGACCGGCAAGATCCGCAAGGTCGTGCTGCGCGAGCGCGGCGTCGGTCCCGCGACCTGGGACCGGGAAGCAGCGGGCGTGGAGCTGAGGCGCTGAGCTCGGTCAGACGGACGGTGTCGGCGCCCAGGCGATTTCGAGCATCGCGTCGACGATCTTGTTGTAGCCGGTGCTGCATTGCGCGGCGCCGTTCGAGACGAACGCCGCCTGCACGACGCCGAGCTCGCCGTTGTTTCGGCGACCCGTAGCCGGCCGACCACTTCCGGCGGGGCTCTCGTATAGTCACCGCCGATGCTGTCGGGAGACGGGGCGGAGGAACGCGAGGCGGCTGTGGCCACGCCGCGCGGTCCGGCGCTCGGAGTCCAGAGCGTCTCGAAGTCGTTCGGCGCCGTGCAAGCCGTCTCCGGCGTCTCCTTCGACGTCGAGCCCGGCTCCTTCACCTGTCTGATCGGCCCCAACGGCGCGGGGAAGTCCACGCTCCTCCACTGCATCGCCGGCTTCTTGCGTCACGATTCCGGGCGGATCGTGCTCGAGGGCGAGGACGTCTCGCCGTGGCCTTCGCACCTTCGCGCCCGGGCCGGTCTCGCAACTGTCTTCCAGTCAGCGACGCCGATCGGCGGGCTGGACGTGCTCGGGAACGCGATGGTCGGCTGCCACGCGTGGACGCGGAATGGATTCACGGCCGGCATCCTGAAGCCACCCGGCCAGCGGCGCGAGGAGCACGCGATCCGGGAGGCCGCGCGCGAGGCGCTCGAGCTCGTCGGGCTCGCGCGACTCGCACACCGCTCCGCGACGACGCTGCCGTTCGGACAGTTGCGCCTGCTCGCGATCGCCCGAGTTCTCGCTCAGCGCCCGCGCGTACTGCTGCTCGACGAGCCGGTCGCCGGACTTCGTGCGGGCGAGAAGGCGCGCCTGCGCGAGGTCTTCCTCGACCTGAAGAAGCGCGGATTCACGCAGATCCTCGTCGAGCACGACATGCAGTTCGTCGGGGCGGTGGCCGACCGTGTGCTCGTGCTCGACCGGGGCAGGCTGATCGCCGACGGGCCGCCACAGCAGATCCGCCACGACGAGCAGGTCATCGCCGCCTATCTCGGTACGGCAACGGTATGAGCGCCCCGCTCCTGGAGGTCGAGAACCTCGTCGTCAAGTACGGTGAGGCGATTGCGCTCGACGGCGTCTCGCTCCGCCTCGAGCCGGGCGAGCGCGTCGCACTGATCGGCCCGAACGGCGCCGGCAAGACCTCGCTGCTGTCGGCGATCTCGGGCCTCGTGCGGCCGGCGGAGGGGCGCGTGCGCATCGACGGCGACGACGTGACGCGGTGGTCGCCGGGGAAGATGGTCAGGCTGGGCGTGAGCATGGTGCCCGAGGGCCGGCTGGTGTTCTCGAGCCTCACCGTCGAGAAGAATCTCCTGCTCGGAGCCTTCGGCCGGGTCGCGCGCCGCGAGCCGCTGACGGCGCTCGTCCGCTACGCGATGGCGCGACACCAGATCATGGAGCGGCTCGACGGCATCTACGAGCTGCTGCCGAAGCTCCGCGAGCTGCGCGAGCGTCCTGCAGGACGGACGTCGGGAGGCGAGCAGCAGATGGTCGCAATCGGACGCGCGTTGATGGCCGATCCGCGCCTCCTGGCGATCGACGAGTTGTCGCTTGGGCTTGCGCCGGTTGTCGTTCAGGACCTGACGGCCTTCCTGCGCAAGCTGAACGAGGAGCGGGGCGTCGCTCTCTTGCTTGTCGAGCAGAACGCGTATCTCGCCTTCGAGCTGTGCCCACGCGCGTACGTGCTCGAAGCCGGGCAGCTACGCCTCGAGGGGCCGAGCGCCGAGCTGGAGCGGAACCCGCTCGTCCGCAGCGCGTATCTCGGCAGCGGGCTCGAGGTCGTGGAGGCGCAGTGACGGCGTTCTTCCAGTACATCGTTACCGGGGTGAGCGACGGCGCCGCGTACGCGCTGGTCGGAATCGGTCTCGTGATCGTGTTCCGGACGACCAACGCGCTCAACTTCGCGCAGGGCGTCTATGCCGTCGTCGCCGGGCTGACGACGAGCGCGCTCGCGTTGCACATGCCGATCGTGCTTGCCGCCCTGGTCGCCATTGCGCTCACGACCTCGATCGGCGTCGTGACCGGCCTCATCACGATCGGCATTCGCGGCGATACGACGCCGCTGCACAGCCTGATCGTGACCCTCGGTCTCACGCTGATCGCGGAGTCGGCGGAGCTGTTGATCTTCGGCGACGCCCCGCACAGCTACGCGTCGATTGCCCACCGTGCGTGGAACGTGCACGGCGTGCGGGTCCAGCCGCAGTATGTGCTGCTCCTCGGCGTGACGCTTGCCGTCACCCTGGGCCTGACGTTGCTGCTCAAGTACACGGTGGTCGGGAACGCGCTCGTCGCCGCGTCCGACTCGCTGCGGGCAGCGCGCCTCGTCGGCATCGACACGGTCACCTTCGGCGCCGTCGCATTCGGTGTGGCAGCACTGCTCGGCGCCATCGGCGGTGTCCTGTTGACACCGCTCGTCCCCGTGACGTACGACTCCGACCTGAACATCGCCGTGAACGGCTTCGCAGCGGCGGCATTTGGCGGGCTCATCAGCGTGCCGGGTGCGCTCGTCGGCGGTCTCGTGCTCGGAATGGCGGAGAACCTCGTCGTCGGGTACGTCAACCCGCAGTACGAGCTGACGATCGCGCTCGTGATCATGCTCGCGCTGATCGGGTGGCGGGCGCGACGAGAGGCGATAGCGGCGTGAGCGCCAGCGGGCTCCGCTGGGTCGGGCGCGCGGCGCTGGCCGCCACCGCCGTGGTTCTCATCGCGTTGCCCTGGCAGCTCTCGCTCCCGGACCAGTCGCTGTACACGCAAATGGGCCAGTACGCGATCGTCGCGATCGGCCTCTCGCTGCTGATGGGATTCGCAGGCCAGGTGTCGTTCGGCCAGGGCGCCTTCTACATGCTGGGCGCCTATGTGGCAGGCGTCATCACGATGCGCTATCACTGGCCGACGCTCGCCACGCTCGTGCTTGCACCGTTCGCGACGGCGGCGGTCGCATACCTGCTGGGTCTGCCGCTGCTGCGGTTGCGCGGCCACTACCTTGCCTTCGCGACGCTCGCCGTGCACCTGATCTTCCTCTCGCTCGTCTTCACCTGGGAAGGGGTTACCGGCGGCCAGATCGGTCTGATCGGGGTGCCGAAGCTGAAGATCGGAAGCGGGTATCCCGCCGGCGCGACATACGCCGCAATCGTGTGGGTGCTCGTGGTCGCGGTCGCACTCGTGTCGCTCGCGCTCGTGTCTTCGCGCGCGGGTCGCGCTCTGCGCGCGATCGCCGCGAACGAGCGCGACGCAGCCGCGGCCGGCATCGACGTCGGCGCCTTCAAGCTGCGCCTGTTCGTGCTATCTGGTGGCTACGCCGGCCTCGCCGGAGGTCTCTACACGTATCAGCTCCACTACCTGTCGCCGGATGCATTCCCCGTGGTGCTCAGCGTCCAGTTCGTCGTGATGATCGCAATCGGCGGGATGGGCAGCATCTACGGCGCGGTGTTCGGCGCGATCGGGATCACCCTGCTGCAGCACGAGCTGTCGATCCTGGGCACGCGACCAGGCATGCCGCTGCAGGCGCCGAAGGTGCTCGCGATCGGCGTCTTCGGACTGATCCTCACCGTCGTGATCCTGTTCTTCCAGCGCGGGCTGCTGCCCGCCCTGG
>JANMWV010000306.1:0-2512 GCA_031394165.1 Actinomycetes bacterium | reverse complement strand
CGCCGAGACTGCGCCGCCCGCGTCGTCCGTGTTGGCGAAGCCTGCAAGCAGCGTGCGTACCGTCTCCGGCGTACGCAGCACGCGCAGCGTCAGCTTCGTGGCGATGCCGAGCGTGCCCTCCGAGCCGACGAACGCGCCGAGCAGGTCCGGCCCGTCGTCCCACACAGAGAGCTCCGCGACCTCGCCGTCGGGTAGCACGATCTCCGCGGCGAGCACGTGATTCGACGTGAAGCCGTACTTCAGGCAGTGCGCGCCGCCGGAGTTCTCCGCGACGTTGCCACCGATCGTGCAGACCTGCTGCGACGACGGGTCGGGCGCGTAGTAGAAGCCGTCGGCCGCGACGGCGCGCGTCACGTCGAGGTTCGCGACGCCCGGCTCGACGACGACCTGCCCCCGCTCGAGGTCGATCTCGAGGATGCGCGTCAGGCGGGCGAGCGAGATGACGATCCCCTCCGCGACCGGCAGCGCGCCGCCGGAGAGACCGGTGCCGGCGCCGCGCGCGACGAACGGGATCCGCTCTTCGTTGCAGATGCGCACGACGGCCTGCACCTCCTCGACGCTGCCCGGCAGCGCAACGAGCGCGGGCACGACACGGTGCCCCGTCAAGCCGTCGCACTCGTACGTCCGCAGCTGCTCGGGCTCACGAATTACCTCGGTGGCCGCCGCAAACCGGCCGAGCGCGTCTGGTGTCATTGGTGCCGAGTCTATCCGGGGGCTAGAGTCGCTCGAAGACATGCGGCTCGCGAACAAGACATGCATCGTCACGGGCGCGGGGTCGGGTATCGGGCGCGCGAGCGCGCTGCTCTTCGCCGCCGAGGGTGCGCGCGTCGTCGCAGCAGACGTCGACGAGGCCGCTGCCGCCGCGACCGTCGCAGAGATCGGCGGCGAGGCCATGGCCCTGCGCGTCGACGTCGCGGACGAGGACGAGACGCGTTCGCTCGCCGCGGCAACGATCGAGCGCTTCGGTCGCATCGACGTGCTCTTCAACAACGCCGGCATCGCCGGCGTCGGCGATCTCGAGGAGACGTCGCTCGAGCTCTGGGAGCGGGTGATGCGCGTGAACGTGCGCGGCGTCTTCCTGACGAGCCGCGCCGTCGCGCCGCAGATGATCGCCCAGCGCTCCGGCTCGATCATCAACATGTCCTCGGCGATTGCCCAGACAGGCCTCGCGCGGCGCGTCTCGTATGCCGCGTCGAAGGGCGCGGTGCTCGCGCTGACACGGTCGATGCAGGTCGACCTCGCACCGCACGGTGTCCGCGTCAACGCGCTGATGCCGGGCACGGTGATGACGCCGTTCGTCGAGCGTTACCTCGCGGAGTCGTATGCGGATCCCGAGGAAGGGCGGCGGTCGATCCGCTCGCGGCAGTTGACGGGCGAGCTCGGCATGCCCGAGGACATTGCGTACGCCGCGCTCTACCTCGCCTCGGACGAGTCGCGGTTCGTCGCGGGCTCCGGCCTCGTGATCGACGGCGGACTCACGGCCGGCAAGTCTTGACGATGGCTGCCGCCGCGACGACAACCATCTAGTGCGCATCGCCCTCTTCGTCACGTGCATCGGCGACACCCTGTTCCCCGAGGCGGCGAAGGCGACCGTGCAGATCCTCGAGCGGCTCGGGCACGAGGTCGTGTTCCCCGAGGAGCAGACCTGCTGCGGCCAGATGCATCTCAACAGCGGCTACCGCGACGAGGCTGCGAGGCTCGCACGCCGGTTCCTCGACGTCTTCGCCGAGTGTGACGTCATCGTCTCGCCGTCGTCGTCGTGCGTCGGCGCGGTGCGCGAGCTCTATCCTGCGCTGATCGGAACAACGCACCCCGAGGTCTACGAGCTCTCGGAGCTGCTCGTGCGCAGGCTCGGCGTCACCGACGTCGGCGCGACGTTCCCGCATCGGGTCGCGTACCACCCGACGTGCCACTCGCTTCGCGTGACGCGGGTCGGCGACGCACCGCTGACGCTGCTGCGCAACGTGCGCGGGCTCGAGCTCGTCCAGCTGGCACGCGCAGACGAGTGCTGCGGCTTCGGAGGGACGTTCTCGGTGAAGAACGCCGACACGTCGAGCGCGATGCTCGCCGACAAGTGCGCGTCCGTCGTGGCGAGCGGCGCCGAGGTGTGCACGGCGGTCGACGGCTCGTGCCTGCTGCAGATCGGGGGCGGGCTCAGCCGCGGCGGGACAGGGGTGCGGACGATGCACCTCGCGGAGATCCTCGCCTCGACGTGAGCGCCTCTCCGTTCCCCGGCTTTCCGGAGGCTGCGCGGCTCGAGCTCGCGAACCCGCAACTGCGGGCGAACCTGCGCAACGCGACCGACACGATCCGCGCGAAGCGCGCCGGCGTGGTCGCCGAGCTCCCCGACTGGGAAGAGCTACGCGAGGCAGGACGCACGATCAAGGCCGACGTGCTGCTCCGGCTCGAGGAGTACCTGCTCCAGTTCGAGAGCGCCGCGCAGGCTGCGGGCGCGCACGTGCACTGGGCGCGCGACGCCGCCGAGGCGAACGCGATCGTCGTCGGCGTCGCG
>JANMWV010000292.1:0-2041 GCA_031394165.1 Actinomycetes bacterium | reverse complement strand
CGACGCGGCGTCGTGCAGCACGCGCCGGCTCTCGACCGGTGCGCCGAGGTCGTCGAGCGCGAGCCACGCGTGCTCGCCCGCGTCGGACTCGTAGGCGCAGAGATACACGCGACCCGTGCCGAGCGGCTCGGTCGCGAGGATTCCGACGACTCGCTCGCCAGGTGCTGCGAAGCCCGCCGCTGCGTCCGCGATGCGCTCCAGGTCGTCGGTCAGGGTCACGACGGTCAGCATAGACTCGTGTCCCTTGCCTGCTTCGACGAGGACGCAGCACGCACGCGTGCTGTTCGCGCCGCTCGGCCCGACGTACGACCGGTACGCGCGGCTGCTGTCGTTTGGGCAGGACCCGCGCTGGCGCGCGTTCCTCGTCTCGCGCATTCCGGCGGAGGCTGCGCGCGTGCTCGACGTTGCGAGCGGCACCGCCGCGGTGTCGATCGCACTCGCGCGTGCGAAGCCCGGCCGCACTGTCGTCGGCGTCGACCAGAGCAGTGAGATGCTCACCGCAGGACGGGAGCGCGTGGAGCGGGCCGCGCTCGGTGCGCGGATCGAGCTGCGCGAAGGACGCGCAGAGTCGTTGCCATTCGCCGACGCAGAGTTCGACGCGCTCACGTTCACCTATCTCCTGCGCTACGTCGAAGACCCGGCGGCAACGCTGCGCGAGCTCGTGCGCGTCGTGCGGCCCGGCGGGACGGTCGCGATGCAGGAGTTCGGCGTTCCGAGCGGCGTCTGGCGGCCGCTGTGGGAGCTGTATGTGCGCATCGGCCTGCCGCTCGCGGGCGCCTCGGTCTCGCCGGCGTGGCGCGAGGTCGGCACCTTCCTCGGCCCGAGCATCCGCGGCTTCTACAAGCGGCTGCCGATTCCCGCGCTGCTCGAGCTCTGGCGCGACGCGGGCGTGCAGGACGTCCGCTGCAAACGGCTGAGCGTCGGTGGCGGCCTCGTCGTGTGGGGCACGCGGACGTGAGCGGCGCCGCGCGGCCCGCGTTCTACGCTCTGCGGCCGGGCGGCTGGCGCGACTACGTGACGCTGCTGCATCCGCCGTACACGCTGTGGCATCTGTCGTACGTCGCGCTCGGCGCTGCGCTCGCGCCGCGCATGCAGTGGGGGCTGCTCGGCTGGACCGTGCTCGCGTTCCTGCTCGCGATGGGCGTCGGAGCGCACGCGCTCGACGAGCTGCACGGGCGACCGCTGCGCACGCAGATTCCCGGGTCCGTGCTCGTGGGGCTCGCCGCGGCCTCGATCGCGGCCGCCTGCACGATCGGGATCGTCGTCGCAACACGCACGACAATCTGGCTTCTGGCGTTCGTCGCCTTCGGCGGGCTCGTCGTCGTCGCGTACAACCTCGAGCTGCTCGGCGGCGCGGTTCACACCGACTACTGGTTCGCGGGAGCCTGGGGCGCGTTTCCCGTCCTGACCGCGTACTTCGCGTCGGCGGAGCGGATTCGCGCGGAGGCGCTCGCCGCGGCGGCGTTCGCGTTTCTTGTCAGCCTGGGTCAGCGGCGGCTCTCGACCGTGGTGCGCGGCGTGCGACGCGGTGCCGCTCCGCCGGCCGACGCCGAGCTCGCGCTGCAGGCTCCCGAGGCGGCTCTCCGGCTGCTCTCTGCGGCGCTGCCGGCCCTGGCCGCGGCGCTGCTGCTGCTGCGCGTCGGCTGAGGCTGCCCCTACGATGCACACGGTGCTCCTGTCCAATCTGTTCCAGATCGTGTTCGCCGCAGGCGTCGTTCTCGCCGCTCTGACGCTCGTACTTGCCGCCGTGCGCGCGGTGGGCAGACTGGTGCTCGGGATCCTCGCCGTGCTCGTCTCCGGCGCCGCGGTCGCAGGCTGGGTGTTTTTCGCGCTACGCGACGGACGCACGCTGGCCCTCTCCGCGGCCGGGTTGACCGTGTGTGCGATCGCCGCGTGGGCCTCGCTGCTCCTGCGCCGTGCGTTGCGGCGCGCCGAGGCGATCGACGAGCAACTCGACGCTGCGCAGGCGAAGCTGCGCGAGCTGATCGAGCAGGAGGCAGCCGACCGCGTCGCGGAGCTCGACCGGACGCTCGCCCGCGCG
>JANMWV010000285.1:0-12442 GCA_031394165.1 Actinomycetes bacterium | reverse complement strand
GTGCTCGACGAGCACCTCCGCCATCACCCGCTCCACCGTCTGCTCGGGGAAGGCGATCGGAAAGTCGAAGTCGTCACGGTACTTCGTCATCGTCGGCAGGTCGGCGCCGAGCCCCCCGAGCTTCTCGGCGATCTGCCGCACGCGATCTGGGCGGAAGTTGAACGAGATCGCAGCGTCGCGCGCCGGATCGAGCCGCGGCCGCCCGTCGATCGCCGTCGGCAGGATGAACTCGTCGGTCACCGCGGCCTTGTAGCTCTCCTGCACCGCGCGCACGGGGTCGGACTCGTGCTCGCCCCTGTCGTCCAGGATCGCGTCGAGCGCCAGTTGCGTCCGCTCCCACCGCTTGTCGCGGTCCATCGCGTAGTAGCGGCCCGCAACGGTGGCCAGCCGCGCAGCCGGGAGCTCGGCGAGGTCCTTCAGCGCAGCGTGCGGCGAGACGTCGCGGCCGTCGGTGAACGCGTGAATCCACGTGCGGTGCGCCATCCCCTCCCGCTCGGCCAGCCCGAGCAGCGCGCGGAGATGGTCGATGTGCGAGTGCACGCCGCCGTAGGAGACGAGACCGAGCAGGTGCACGTCTCCCCCACGCTTCTGCGCGCGCCTGAAGGCCGACACGAGCGCGTCGTTCTCGAAGAAGCTGCCCTCTGCGATCGCCCGGTTCACGCGCTGGAAGTCCTGGTCGAGGATGCGTCCCGAGCCGATCGTCAGATGCCCGACCTCGGAGTTGCCCATCTGCCCTGCCGGCAACCCGACCGCCTCGCCGGACGCGGCGAGCGTCGTGTGCGGGTACTCGGACCACAGCCGGTCGAACACGGGCGTGTCGGCGAGCTCGACGGCGTTCCCCGGACCCGGCGGGGCGATGCCCCACCCGTCGAGGATCACGAGCGCTACGAGCGGGAACGGGCTGCGGCCTGGCATATGGCTGCGAAGGACTCGACGTCGAGCGACGCGCCGCCGACGAGCGCGCCGTCGACGTCCGGCTGCGACATCAGCTCGTCCGCGTTGTCGGGCTTGACCGAGCCGCCGTAGAGCACCGGGCGGTCGAGCAGCGACTTCACGAACGCGTGCGCTTCTTGCGCCATCTCCGGCGTCGCGGTGCGTCCCGTGCCGATCGCCCACACGGGCTCGTACGCGAGCACGAGTCGCTCGTGCGCACCGCACGCGTCGCGGATCGCGTCGACCTGGACGCGCAGCACGGTCTCCATGGCACCGGCGTCACGCTCCTCCTGCGTCTCGCCGACGCACGCGATCACGTCGAGCCCGGCCTGCAGCGCCGCCTGCGCGCGCCGCGCGACGCCGGCATCGGTCTCGCCGAAGTACTGCCTGCGCTCGGAGTGACCGACGAGCGACCCGCTGACGCCGAGCCCGAGCAGCATCGGCGCCGAGATCTCGCCCGTGTACGCGCCCTCGTTCTCCCAGTGAACGTTCTGCGCGTACGTCCTCAGCCCGGCGTCGACACAGTGCTCGAGCGACACGTAGGGCGGGCACACGATCGCCTCGACGCCGATCTCGCCGGCGAGCCGTGTCGCAAGCGCCACCGGGTCGGGTCCGGAGAACATCTTCCAGTTGCCGGCGACGATCACGCGCGCGCCTCGACGGCGGCTGGGATCGAGGCGACGCCGGGAAGCTCCTTGCCCTCGAGCAGCTCGAGGCACGCGCCGCCGCCGGTCGAGACCCACGTGATCTTGCCGGCGAGCCCAAGCTCGTTCAGCGCGCGCACCGAGTCGGCGCCGCCGACGACCGAGAACGACCGCTCGTTCGCGGCGACCGCCAGCGCGACCGCCTTCGTTCCTGCAGCGAACCGCGGCCACTCGAAGACGCCCATCGGCCCGTTCCAGAAGATCGTGCGCGCCGCCGCGAGGAAGCCCGCGAAGCGCTCGCGCGTCTCCGGACCGATGTCCAGCCCGAGCCAGCCCGCCGGCAGGTCGTCGACCGCGAAGACTCCCGACTCCGCGTCCTCGGCGAACGCTGCCGCGCCGACGACATCGCTCGGCAGCTCCACGTCGAAGTCGAGCGGGTTCTCGACCCGCACCTGCTCCGCCATCTTGCCGCCGATCAGCACGGTGTCCGCACGCCCGCCGAGGTTCTGCAGGACGCCGAGCTTGTCGTCGACCTTCGCCCCGCCGGAGATGATCACGACCGGCCGCTCGACGTCGCCGAGCAGCGTGCCGAGGTGCTCCAGCTCGTCCAGAAGCAGGAGGCCCGCGTACGCCGGCAGCAGGTGCGCGACGCCCTCCGTCGACGCGTGCGTGCGATGCGCCGAACCGAAGGCGTCGTTCACGAAGAGGTCGCAGCCGTCGGCGAGCTCGCGCGCAAACTCGACGTCGTTCTTCGTCTCGCGCGGGTCGAAGCGTGTGTTCTCGAGCATGCGCAGCCTGTCGTCCGGCAGCAGCTCGCGGAGCCGTTCCTCGACGGGCTGCATGGAGTACGTCGCGCGGTCCGCCTCCGTCTTCGGGCGGCCGAGGTGCGAGCAGACGCGGACAGCGGCAGCACCGTTGTCGAGCAGCAACCGGAGCGTCGGCAGCGACGCGCGGATCCGCATGTCGTCGGCGACCTTGCCGTTCTCGAGCGGGACGTTGAGGTCCGAGCGGATCAGAACGGTCTTGCCCGAGACGTCTGCGTCACGGACGGAACGCGGCAGCCGCACGGTCACGCTCCGCTTACGCCGCGACCGCGGCCGGCATCGTCTTGGCGATCCTCGCGACGAGATCCACGAGACGGCAGCTGTAGCCCCACTCGTTGTCGTACCAGCCGAAGACCTTCACGAGGTTCCCGTTCACCATCGTCAGCCCGCTGTCGAAGATCGACGAGAACGACGAGTGCACGATGTCGGTCGAGACGAGCGGCTCGTCGGAGAACTGGAGGATGCCCGCGAGGTCGCCCGTGTCGGCCTTCGACGCGAAGAGTGCGTTCACCTCGTCGCGGCTCGTCTCGCGCGAGACTTGCACCACGAGGTCGACGATCGAGCCGGTCGGCACCGGTGCGCGCATCGACATCCCGTCGATCTTGCCCTTCAGGTCGGGCAGCACCACGCCGACCGCACGGGCCGCACCGGTCGACGTCGGGATCAGGTTGATCGCCGCCGCTCGTGCACGCCGCAGATCCTTGTGCGGCAGGTCGAGAATGTGCTGGTCGTTCGTGTACGCATGGATCGTCGTCATGAACCCGCGCTCGATCGTGTAGGCCTCGTGCAGGATCTTCGCGAGCGGCGCGACGCAGTTCGTCGTGCACGACGCGTTCGAGATGATCGCGTGCTGCTCGGGGTCGTACTCCTTGTCGTTGACGCCGAGGACGATCGTCACGTCGGGATCGGTGGCGGGCGCAGAGATGAGCACCTTCTTCGCGCCGGCGTCGAGGTGCTTCTGCGCGCCCTCGCGCTTCGTGAAGTGCCCGGTCGACTCGATGACGACGTCGATGCCGAGCTCGCCCCACGGGAGGTCGGCGGGGTCACGCTCGGAAAGCAGCTTGAGCTCGTGGTCACCGACGCGAATGACGCCGTCCCCGGCCTCGACGGGACGATCGAGGTTGCCGAGCACGGAGTCGTGCTTCAGCAGGTGCGCCATCGTCTCGAGGTCGCCGAGATCGTTCGCCGCCACGATCTCGAAGTCGCCGCCGTGCTGGAGCTGCGCGCGGAGGAAGTTCCTGCCGATCCGCCCGAACCCGTTGATCCCCACCCTGATCTTCGCCATCGAAAGAGGCCTTTCGCTCGAGTTTTCCCAGAGCCGATTTCCCAGAGTCGAGTCTAGCCGCGCCTGTTGGCCGCCTCTCGCAGTACCGGCAGGAGAACCCGCCCGAAAGGGCGGGCCGGAGGGGAAGCTCCGAGGACGACCCTCCCCTCCGTTTACCACACCCGAGACCGTGGCGCCGGACGGGGTCTGAATCCAACGCCGGACGAGCGCGGACCCGCCTCTGCCGAGTATGACGAGTAGGAAGTGGCAGGCGCCACACGAATTGCAAGTCGTAGGCGACGGTCGGGCAGGACGCGTTCAGTCGGCTGCGAGCTCGACCAGACGCCGCAGCCGCCGGTACGCAGACGCCTTGGTCAACGGCGGCCTGCAGCGGCGGGCGAGCTCGGAGATCGGCAGCGTCGGATTGCGCAGGCGCAGCGACGCGAGCTCGTGCAGGTCGTCGGGGAGCGCGTCGAGATCGAGCTTGCGCAACGCCTCGATCTGCACGTGCGCAGCCCGGCTCGTCCGCACGAGGTTCGCATGGTCGGCATTCGCCAACCGGTTCGCGTCGGACCGCGTCGCAGACATCACCGATCGCTCCTCGAGCACGAGCACGACGTCGCTCGCACCCGCCGGGATGAGCACGTCCGCGATCGCTTCGGCCCCCTTCGCGTACGCGACCGCATGGCGCGCTCGCTCGAGCACGTGCAGCTCGGCTCCGGCCCGCGCGGCCACCTCGACGAGAAACCGCGCGCCCTCGACCTCGGCGCTCCGGATCTCGAGGTGCGGGTCGCGCGGCCCGCTGAGCGAGCCCGCGCCGAGCAGCGCGCCTCGCAGGTAGGCGCCGCGACAGCACCGGCGCGCGACGACGCGCTGCGGCGGCCGCTCGAGCGGCCGGTGCGACGCGTCGAGCACGCCCGCGCGATGGAGCGTCCGGTACGCGTGCGGCGTCCCCTCGACGTGCAGTTGATAGCGCGTCGCGCGGTCGAACGCCCGGCGCTGGTACGTCCGGATCTCCGACTCGACGTCAAACGCTCGCAGGAGGCTGAACGCGCGCCGCGCGACGGCCGAGCTGACGAGGTCGAGATGCACGTCGACATTGCCGCGGCCGCGCAGGTGCACGCTGCCCGCCATGTGGAAGAGACCGGAGAGCTCGGCGAGCCGGTCGCAGTCCGACTGGGGCGCGATCGCGGCGAGCTCCTCGCGCAAGTCCTCAGACAGACGCAAGCGCACCCTCCAGCCGCAGCAGCCGCCGCTTGTACTCGAGCCCATAGGAGCCGTACGAGCCGAGCCCGCCCGCCGCGACGACACGATGGCAGGGCACGAAGAGGCCGAGCCGGTTGCGCGCACAGAAGCTGCCGGCGGCACGCGCGGCCCCGGGTGCCCCCGCGAGGGCGGCGAGCTCCCCGTACGTGACGACCTCGCCACGGGGTATCTCGCGGAGAGCGAGCGCGCAGCGCTCGAGGAAGGGCGTCTCGTGCTCGAGGTCGAGCGGCACGTCGTCGAACGAGACGTCTTCGCCCTCGAAGTACTCCTGGAGCCGTTCCACGAGCGCGTTCGTCCCGAGCGTGCGGCCGATCCGCGACGGGTGCGGCAGCTCGTGCCAGACGACGCGGCCGTCCGCGAGCCACAGCTCGCCGATCCCCCAGCCGTCGGCCTCGTATGCGACCTGCGTCACGACCATGGCCTGCATCCTAGAATCGCCTCATGAGCACACATGCGATCTTCCGTGTCCCGGAGCCGATCAACGAGCCGGTGCGGAGCTACGCGCCGGGCACCCCCGAGCGCGAGGAGCTGCGGGTCCGGCTCCAGCAGCTGGAATCGCGGCAGCTCGACATCCCGCTCGTGATCGGCGGCGAGGAAGTTCGCACCGGGAACACCTTCGAGGCGGTGATGCCGCACCGCCGCGCACACGTGCTCGCAACGGTGCACAAGGGCGGCCCCAAGGAGGTCGAGCGCGCGATCGCTGCGTCGCAGGCCGCGGCCGCCAACTGGTCGCGCACGCCGTGGGAGGAGCGCGCAGCGGTCCTCCTGCGCGCAGCGGAGCTGCTCGCCGGTCCGTGGCGCCAGACCCTGAACGCGGCGACGATGCTCGGCCAGTCGAAGACCGCGCACCAGGCGGAGATCGACGCGGCGTGCGAGCTGATCGACTTCTGGCGCTTCAACGTCAAGTACATGACGCGCATCTACGCCGAGCAGCCGGTGTCGTCGCCCGGCGTCTGGAACCGGCTGGAGTACCGGCCGCTCGAAGGCTTCGTGTTCGCCGTGACGCCGTTCAACTTCACGGCGATCGCCGGCAACCTCCCCACCTCGGCGGTGCTGATGGGGAACACCGTCGTCTGGAAGCCGGCCTCGACGGCGGCGTTCGGCGCGCACTTCCTGATGAAGCTCTACGGAGAGGCCGGCCTGCCGCCCGGCGTGATCAACCTCGTCTACGGCTCGGGCGCCGAGGTCGGCGATCCCGCGCTCGCAAGCCCGCACCTTGCGGGAATCCACTTCACGGGCTCGACGGCCGTCTTCAACGGCATGTGGCGCACGGTCGGCGCCAACCTCGAGACGTACCGCAACTATCCGCGGATCGTCGGCGAGACGGGCGGCAAGGACTTCATCGTCGCGCACCCGTCCGCCGATGCGAGCGAGGTCGCAACCGCGATCATGCGCGGCTCCTTCGAGTACCAGGGACAGAAGTGCTCGGCTGCGTCGCGCCTCTTCATGCCCTCGAATCTCTGGCCCGAGGTGCGCGACCAGCTCGTGCAGGAGGTCGCCACCATGCGCGTCGGCGACGTCTCCGACTTCGGCAACTTCATGGGCGCGGTGATCGACGAAGGATCGTTCAAGACGCAGAAGGCCGCGATCGACGAGGCGAACGCCAAAGGCAGCAAGGCCTCGGTGCTCGTCGGCGGCGGCTACGACGACTCCGACGGCTGGTTCGTCGACCCGACGGTGATCGAGACGACCGACCCCGAGTTCCGCACGATGAAGGAGGAGCTGTTCGGGCCCGTCGTGACGGCCTACGTCTACGACGAGAAGAAGTACGAGGACACGCTCGACCTGATCGACGCCGGCGCGCCGTACGGGCTGACAGGCGCAGTGTTCTCACGCGACCGCGCCGCGGTGGCGACGGCGCACGAGCGCCTGCGCTATGCGGCGGGCAACTTCTACGTCAACGACAAGCCCTCCGGCGCCGTCGTCGGCCAGCAGCCGTTCGGGGGCGCACGCGCCTCGGGCACGAACGACAAGGCCGGCTCGATGTGGAACCTGATCCGCTGGGTCTCCCCGCGGACGATCAAGGAGACCTTCGTGCCGCCGACCGACTACCGCTACCCGTTCCTCGGGCCGGACCAGGAGCCGTCGAGCTAGACGTTCTCGGTGAGCTCGTGCTCGAACGAGCCGACGACCTCGTCGAACGCGGCCCAGCGGGCGGCGAAGGATTCGACGTCCACGATCGTCTGGACGAACAGCTGCTCGTACCAGGCGTGGTCGCGGAGATCGTCCTCGATCAGGTGGAGCGCCATGCCTGAACGCTAGACGCGCGTCGTTAGCGAACGGTGATGACGCTGTAAGAAGTCGATGGCGGCCGGGTCTATCCCCGGCCCGCTTTGTGCAGTTGCTCGTAGATGCGGCGCGCCGTCTTGCTCGGGACACCGGGCACGCCCTCGAGCTCCTCGGCGCTCGCGGCGAGCATCTGGTCGACCGAGCCGAAGTGCTGGAGCAGCGCTCGCCGCCGCGCGGGGCCGACGCCCTCGAGCTCGTCGAAGATCGACCCGAAGCCGCGCGCCTCCCGGCGCTGCCGATGGAAGCCGAGCGCGAAACGGTGCGCCTCGTCGCGGAGGCGCTGGAGCAGCTGGAGGCCGGGGTTGTGCCGCGAGAGCACGATCGCATCGCTGCTGCCGGGGACGAAGACCTCCTCGATGCGCTTCGCAAGCGCGATCACGGCGACGCGCGGCAGGTCGTGCGCCTGCATCGCGGCGAGCGCCGCGGAGAGCTGCCCCTTGCCGCCGTCGATCACGACGAGGTTCGGCGCCGACGCGAACGAGTTGTCGTGCGTCTCCCCCGTCCCGTCCGACAGCCGCGCGAAGCGGCGCGTGATCACCTCGGCCATCGCCGCAAAATCGTCGGGGTCCTCACCGGCGGTCTTGATCCCGAACTTGCGGTAGTCCGCCTTCTTCGGCACGCCGTCCTGGAAGACGACCATCGAGCCGACGGGATCCTGGCCCATCGCGTGCGAGATGTCGTAGCACTCGATGCGCAGCGGCAGCGACTCGAGGTTCAGCGCCTCGCGCAGCTCCTCGAGCGCCTCGACGCGGCGCCGCTTCCGCTGCTCGTTCTGCGCCTGGTCGGTCGTCAGCGCGTGCAGCGCGTTCTCGTCGGCGAGCTCTTGCAGCCGGCGCTTCTCGCCGCGCTCCGCGGTGCGAACCTCGACGCGCGCGCCGCGCTTCTCGGAAAGGAACTCGGCGAGCGCCGAGAGGTCGCCCGCGTCGCGCGGCACGACGATCTGCGGCGGCACGCTCGGCGCGGAGCCGTAGTACTCGAGGCTGAACGCCTCGAGCACGGTCGTGATGTCCTGGCCGCCGACGTTCTCGAGATGGAACGAGTGCCGGTCGACCATCTTGCCGCCGCGCAGCGGGAAGATCTGCACGACCGCGCGATCGCCCTCCGCGGCGAAGCCGATCACGTCGACGGTGCCGACCGACTGGCGTTCCACTCCCTGACGCTCGACGAGGTGTTGCACGGAGTGCAGGCGGTTGCGGTAGCGCGCCGCGTCCTCGAAGCGCTCGTCGCGCGCAGCCTCCTGCATCTTCTGCTCGAGCTCGCGCTGGATCGGCTTCACGTTGCCCGAGAGGAACTCGATCACGCTGTCGATGATCGCGCGGTAGCCCTCTTGCGAGACGTAGCCGACGCACGGCGCCAGACACCGCTCGATGTGGTAGTCGAGGCACGGGATACCGGAGTGGCGGCCCGGCTTCGGCCCTTCGCACGGACGATACGGAAAGACGCGGTTGAGCACGTCGAGCGTCTCGCGCACCTTCTTCGCGTTCGCATACGGCCCGAAGTACCAGACGCCCGGCCGGTGGCGCTCGCGCGTGAACATCACGCGTGGGTACTCGTCCTCTACGGTGACGGCTATGTATGGGAACGACTTGTCGTCGCGGAGGCGCACGTTGAACTGCGGCCGATGCCGCTTCACGAGGTTCTGCTCGAGATGAAGCGCCTCCACCTCGCTGCCCGTCACGATCACCTCGATATCCGCAACGCGGTCGGGCAGGTACTGGATCGAAGCCCGGCTGTCGCTCGACTTCTGGAAGTACGAGCGAACGCGCGGGCGCAGCGTCTTCGCCTTGCCGATGTACAGCACCTTCCCGTCGCCGTCGCGGAAGAGGTAGACGCCCGGCTTCGCCGGGAGGGTCTTCAGCTGGTCTGCGACGCGGCTCGACCCCACCGTTCAACCGTAGCCGCGTGCCACCCGCTGAGCGATCCACGCTGGTGTCCAACGGAGCCACGTCCCGTGCCAGGCACGGGGCGTGTGGGTTGCGGACCTGTCTGCCGGAGGCGATGCCGCACAGGCTGCGCGGTCGCGGCGGCACCCGCCCGGAACGGACATGCGCCGAACGGCCACGGCTCATGCCAGGCACGAGGCGTGGCCAGAGAAGACTCGTCCGGAGCGGCGCGGCTAGCATTCACGCCGTGGAGGGCCAGTACGTCGGGTACAGCTTCTACCGGGTCGATCCGGCCTGGCGCCGGCTGCCGGTGGACGAGCGGCAGGCGGGGAAGGACGCCTTCGCGGAGATCGTCGAGGAGTACGCCGACCGGTTCGAGAACCTGCGTGCGTACACGACGACCGGCGTGCGCCCCGAGACCGACTTCTTCCTCTGGAAGATCACCGAGCGGTACGAGGCGCTCGGCGAGCTCGGCGCCGCGCTGAACGGCACGCCGCTCGCCGGCTGGCTCGAGACGCCGTACTCCTACCTCGCGACGACGAAGGCCTCCCAGTACACGAGCGCCCGGCGCGCGCGGAAGATCACGCCGCAGGGCTCGCCGTATCTCGTCGTCTATCCGTTCGAGAAGGTGCGCCCCTGGTACGCGCTCCCGCCCGAAGACCGGCAGCGCGCCATGGACGAGCACATCACGATCGGGCGCGAGGAGTTCCCGGGCATCAAGAACCACACGACGTACTCGTTCGGGATCGACGACCAGGAGTTCATGACCGCCTTCGAGTGCGAGGAGCCCGCCGACTTCATGCACCTGATGCTCCGCCTGCGCGACAGCGAGGCGTCGGCCTACACGCTGCGCGACACGCCGATCTTCGTCGGCCAGCACGTGACGATCCGCGAGGCGCTCGCCGCGCTCGACGGCGCGACCGCCCGCGTCGAAGCCTGAGCAGTCCTAGGCGTAGTGGTGCTGGTCGCGCCAGGTGCGCCACATGGCGACCCCGCTGAGCACGAGCACGCCGACGAACGCGAGGATCTGGAGGCCGTGCGAGCCGCCGTACCAGTTGACGCCGAGGTCGGCGACCGCGAGCAGCGCCGCGCCGTAGAACACGACGCGAGCGCGGGTCGGCCACGAGCCGATCTCCTGCCGCCGCTCGCGCCACATCAGGTAGATGAAGAACGCGATCGCGAGCAGGAAGGCAACGCGCGCCACGATCAGCAGCGCCGCGAGCGTCGCCTGGAGCTGGAGCACGACGACGACCGCGACGATCGCGAGGAGGATCAAGAACCCGCGCAGCGTCGGGTTCATGCGGGCGAAGAAGGCTCTCATGTTCCGGTCATGTACGCCCGCACGGCGAGCGCTCCTGCCACCAGGGTAGCCCCGGCGAACCACGCCAGCCGCGCGCGCCGGTCGGCCGGCGCGTAGAGCCAGGGCGCGAGCACCGCGGCGAGCGAGAGCGAGCCGTAGAGGTAGTGCAGCCGGTGCGGCGAGCGGTGATGCTCGGAGAGGAGCAACAGGCCGAGCCCGACCTGCGCGACGATGAGCGTCTGCGCGAGCGCGAGCAGGTGCGTGACGATGCCGCGCGGCTCCCGCCGCCGGTAATACGCGACTCCGGCGAGCAGCGCAGCGGTCCAGGTCGCCGCAAGCACGAGGAACGCGACGGTGTGGTGGGCCGTTAGCATCGGAGACGAACGCTACAGAGAGGAAGACCCGTGATCGAGGAAGGCAAGCCTGCACCCGACTTCGAGCTCCCGACCGACAGTGGCGAGACGATCAAGCTCTCCGCCCTGCGCGGGAAGCCCGTCGTCCTCTACTTCTACCCCAAGGACGACACCCCGGGCTGCACGACGCAGGCCTGCGGCATCCGCGACGCGTACGGCGAGTTCGAGCGCGCCGGCGCGGTCGTGCTCGGCATCTCGCCCGACAACGAGGGCTCACACGTGAAGTTCAAGGACAAGTACGAGCTCCCGTTCGCGCTCCTCGCCGACACCGAGCACAGCGTCGCCGAGCAGTACGGCGTCTGGGGCGAGAAGAGCTTCGCCGGCAGGAAGTACATGGGCGTCAGCCGCTCGACGTTCGTGATCGGCGCAGACGGAAACGTCAAGCGCGTCATGCACGGCGTGAAGCCGGCAAGTCACGCCGACGACGTGCTCGCGGTCCTCGGCAGCTAGCGCGGCCGCTAAATCCCCCGTTTGAGGGACGGTCCCTCCCGCATCCGGGGGGTGCTTCGACGCCGGCGGAGCGAGAGGATCCTGCGGTACACCCCCCGATGCAGCTCCATATCCGTGATCCGGCCTACACCGACCGCCTGGCCTCGTTCCTTCGCAGTCTCGGCCAGAGCCCGATCGTCAGTGGTCCGGCTCAAGTGGAGCTCGATCCACCCCAGACCGACAGCGATCGAGCGGAGCTGGAGATCTACCTCCGCGTCTGGAAGGTGCTCTACCCAGACGCGGAGGTAGAGCTCGCATGCTGACGCAGCGTTAAAGCACCCTGCCACGCGAGGATCGCGGCGATCGCGAGCCCGCCCGCGGGGTCGGCCCACCACCAGCCGAACGCGCTGTGCAGGACGAGCGCGGTAAGCGCGACAGCCGAGAGGGCGACGCCGGACGCAGTGAGCAGGCTGTCGGCGCGCAGCGCACGGCTACCGATGCGGTCGGCGAGCACGTACTTCGCGCGGGCGATGAACGGCAGGACGGCGAGCGATGCGCCTGCCTCGACGATGCCGAAGATCGTCGAGTGGACGTTGCCGGAGGTGGCGAGCGTTCGCACGCCCTGCACCGCGAGGTAGACCGCGACCAGGCAGAAGGCGACGCCGGCTAGGCGTTCGGCACGCGCTTCGGCGCGCTCGGCCCGCTCGACATGGCCGCGGTCCTCGGCGTGGAAGCGCCACACGAGCAGGACCGATACGGAGGAGTCGACGACGGCGTTGATCCCGAAGCCGATCAGCGACAGGCTGCCGGTGGAGACCGCGGTCGCGACGGCGGCCCCGCCGACGACGACGTTCCAGACGACGGTGAGCACGCTGAGCCGCGCCGCCCGGATGACGTCGGAGGGCGCTTCGCTCAACCCGAGACCACGACGCCCGCGGCGAGCAGCAGCAACGCCAGAGGGAGCGCGGAACGGCGGTGCACGAGAAGCAGCGTACTGATCCCAAGCGCCCCGCCCCGCGCCTGTCGCATCGGTACTTACCCCGGATGCGTCCCCCGTACCGTCGAGGGATCGGACAGCGACAGAGGAAGGAGGTGAATCCACATGTTCAAGTACGTCGGGCTCATTCAGCTCACACCCGAAGGCCGCGAGACCCTCGAGAAGGCGCCTGAGTATCTCGAGAAGGTCCGCAAGATCGT